>JAYZGM010000048.1:0-9006 GCA_036336225.1 Acidobacteriota bacterium
GCTGGAAGTGCGGAGGCGGGCACGATGGACCACTTCGGCGTCGGTATCGAAGATTTCGACACTGAGCGAGTGGCCGGGGATCTCGAGGCAGCCGGCATCGAGACGGTGCGTCGCGCTGGGAGCAATGTGCTCGTCGCCGACCCGGACGGCTTGATCGTGCAACTATCTTCGACCGACGAGGCCTTCGAGGGCACCCTACCGGACCGGAACTGCTGACGCCAGCCTTGAAGCCAGCCAGCGGGCATCCGCAAGGACATCGTCCAGGACACGGCTCAACAATGCTTGGCGCCGAGAGTCCTCGTGGACCGGTCCGGTACCTATTGCTGCAGGTGCGCAATCTCGACGACCGGATGCGCGAGCTGAACCGCTGGATACAACAGACCATCGACCCGCATTACCGAGGGTTCTTCATGTATGGCGAGGGCAAGGGGCATTGCTGGAGCGGTCCAGCGACACAAGCCGAGCGATTGCAGGAGATGGCTGGCTACCTCCTACGCACCAAGCCGGATGACATGACGACACCGTGGTGGCGATACTGACCCACGTCTGGCTCGCGGCACGGTGCCATGGAGTCGCACCAAGACCGAGCGGACCCTCGTTACTCTGGAACAGGCGGCCACTCTCTACAATGAACGGGAAGACGTGGAGGAAACCGAGCCATCCTGCTGGTTGTTTGCATCTCCCTGTACGTGGCGAGCCCACAACACGCGAGCCATCACGGTGGCGCGTCGTGGGTTGGCGCTGGCGGGCGCGCAGACCGATCCTACCCGGTGCCGGGGATTGGGGGGCGGGCGCCATGGCGATTGCACAGCCGACGGGCTGGGTGAAGCCCACCGGCTGCTGATCTCGACGACCATTGCGAAAACCGGATCGCTCGGCCGCCGCAGCGGGTCACTGGGACGCGGCTGAGAGGAACTTTCAAACGGCACTCCGACACACTACCCGATCAAATCGCGAAGCCAAGGGTCTGTCGCTGGTACGTGCAGATACGACTCAACCCTGGTCGTGCAGCCGATACCGAACAGGCTCGGGCTCTTCCGATCGACGCGGTCGAGCTACATGCCGCCCGGCATGCCGTGCCATCGAGAGATGGCACGGCAGATGTTGCCAAACGTGGAGCCGCGCTACTGGTCGTCGACCTGATACGTCGTATCGAACAGATCGAGCTTCGTCTCGCGGATCTTGCTGGTGGCTCCGGTGCCGTAAGTCGCAAACTCGATCGCCGGCTCACCCTCACGCTCATACTTGGGCCACACGGGTAGCCCGTCACTGTTTGGGTCGCCGGTGGTGGCAAAGTTCACCCAGTACTGCGACATCTGGTCGGCCAGCTCATGGTCTCGAGCGTTCCATCCCACCCCCACGAGGCCCACGTTTCCAAAAGCATAGGCCAAATCGCCCGAGTGATAGGCACCCGCTCCACGCTGCCCCGCGGGGTAGTCGAGCTCGGGCCGATTGGGAGGATACAAGCGAAAAACCGGCGGGGCGTGACTGAAAAAGTAGAGGTAGACGTCATTGCCCTCACCGATGGCCCGCGCCCACGCACGCATCTGCCACGTGAAACTACGGTCGGCCTGAATCGCTTGCCCGGCCGTTCTCGTGGAGTCATACAGCTCGGCGGAATAGGCGGCCAGCACAGCGTCCGCCTGGTCGCCGTATTGCTCCCGTACGCCACCCTCGAATTCGTCACGCGGTGGCTCCGGCATACCAGCGTAGAGCGTGCTGCCTTCATCGGACATGGAGCCGATCATCACCGGCACATCGTTCTGCTCTCCCACCCGGAAAATCTCATCCGGCAAGGTGGGGAGCACCCAGCCGTCGACCAGCACCCCCGTGCCAACCCCCGCCGTCTGTCGGGCATCGAGCACCGCCTCTGGATCCGCCGCCCGAAGCGCCGCGGCCGCGGCTGCACCCGTCCCTTCGACACCAAGAGCGGTCGCAACCACCAGACCCGCTTCGTGACCGGACACGGCGGTGGCAGACCCACCCGTCTTTGTGAGATGCGCCCGGGGTGCCCCAAAACAGCCACCCGAATGGCCAATCGCCTTGTGAAAGAGACCATCGGCCAGCGGCGACGCCTGTAGGGCGCAGACCGACCACGAACCGGCGGACTGCCCAAAGATCGTCACGTTGTTCGGGTCGCCGCCGAACGCCATGATGTTGTCGCGGACCCACTCCAGGGTCGCAAGATGGTCCAGGATGCCGTAGTTGCCAGATGCCTCATGGTCTGATTCAGCGCTCAGCGCCGGGTGCGCGAGAAAACCGAGCGGGCCGAGACGATAGTTGGCGGTCACCATGACGACACCCTTCTTGGCCATCACGGTACCATCAAAGATCTTCGCGCTCCCGACCCCAGAGCTGTGCCCACCTCCATGGAACCAGACCATGACCGGACGACGTTGTCCGATGTGCGACGCCGTCCAGACGTTGAGCGTCAGACAGTCCTCGCTCCGGGGCAGCTCGCCACGAGCATAGGGCGAGTTATCCGGATTTCGCGCCTGCCAGCAGGCCGACCCAAACTCGGTCGCCGCTCGTATACCATCCCAGGCGTCGAGCGCGACGGGCGGCCGCCACCGCAAGTCACCAACCGGAGGCTGTGCGAACGGTACGCCGCGAAACACCGATACGCCAGCGGCCTCGTCCGACCAGATCCCCTCAAGAGCTCCGAAGGGTGTGTGCACCACCGGACCGCCGGTCTCCTGAGCCCAGCCGGTCACGCCACCACCGCCCACCACCCATGCGGCCACCATCACGACTATCCCCAAGCTGTGTCTCGTGCGCATCGTGTTCATCTCCTGACTCGCGTGGCTCTATTTTACTCTGGTTGATAGAGCGCTCTTCGTTTGGGGTGGTGACGGGCTCTTCGTTCGGGGCCCTGCGCTCTTCCTTCGGGCTCTGGACTCATCGCGCGGGGGCCTATACTCGTCGTACTAAGAAACATAGACAGGGAGGAATCATGCGGACATTGGGGCTGGGGATCGTCGGGGGGTTCGGGATCGGGCTGGCGGCGGCCACCGTACTCAACGCACAGATTGAGATACGGCAGCAAGCGCCAACCGACCGGGCCGCGGATTTTCCGTTGGCCGAGATTGAGGCGATCATCAAAGATATGGATGCCATCGGGCGTCCGACCACGCGTCTGCTCGAAGGGGGGAGCTACAACGTCAACATCCGCCGAATTAGTGACACGGAGACGGCCCTGAGGCACCCACAGACGACCGACGTTTATGTCGTCATCGAAGGGTCCGGAACGTTGATCACCGGAGGGCAAATCCTGGATGCGCAGGGGCAGCCGGTTGAAGGGCAACGAGGCGCGAGCATCCGTGGGGGGACCTCGCGCACGGTCAGCGCCGGCGATCTGGTGTTCATCCCGGCCGGGGTGCCCCATGGCTTTCGCGAGACCGAGGGCATCACGTGGTTCAACATCCGGTTCGACACGAAGTAAGGAGCCACATCTCGTTCTTGGGCGATTCCGGCATGCTTTCGGCGATCGCGTCGGTGTCGACGAATGCCGGGGCCAGTTGCAGAACTCGGACGTCGCCCTCGAGACCGCACACGCCCTTCTCCCGACGTCGCCAGAGGGTGAACCTCAGGCTGTGGCGCGTGCCGCAGGTCGCCATCGTGTTGGGGAGCGACATCACCTCGCTCGACAAGGTCACGGACGACGAATACGGCGGGGGACGCGAACCAGACCCGGGCTCGATTCGCCGACCGAATCCTATAGGCGTGCGAGGGGTGCCTCCGCGTCACCAAAATGGTCGGCCTCGATGCCGATCCGATCCAGGAGCGACAGATACAGGCTGCACATCCTCCGATTGTCGTCTCCGGCGCCCAGGTAGCTCAGGGTGCGTCCCGTCTCGATCGTGCCCCCGAGCCCACCCGCCAGCACGAGTGGAAGTCGGCTGTTGTCGTGGGTCCGACCGATCCAGAGACTCGACAAGAACATCAGACACGAGTTATCCAGCACCGTTTCGTCACCCTCCGACATGCTGTCGAGCTTCTGGGCCAGATACGAGAACTGGCTCAGGTGGAAGCGTGCGACGCGTTCGTAGCCATCGGACAGGTTGTCGTGGGACGCTGCGTGGTGACCGTCGGTGACACCCAGGAATGGGTAGTACATCGCTGAGAGATCCCGCGCCAGCAGTAGCGACGCCACCCGCGTGCGGTCCGTCTGGAACGCAAGGGCGATGATGTCGCACATCAGTCGGGCGTGATCCCGCAGGTCCTCGGGCAGGCCGTTTGCCGGGCGTTCCATTGCGAAGACGGAGGTGTTCGTCTGCTTCGCGCGATCGTCCGCAACGTCCTTGCTCTGGCGCATCTTTTCGACCCGGGTCTCGACCTCGCGAACACTGGTCAGATACTCGTCCAGCTTGGCCCGGTCGACGGCGCTGATCTTCGTCGTCAACGTCTGCGCGCGGTCCTTGACGCGATCGAGGACGCTGATATTGCGCACGCTGCTCCGGTTCTCGAACAGATTGTCGAAGGCCAGCGAGGGATACACCTCGACGGGCACCGGCGAGTGTGGACTCTGCCACGAGATATGCGAGCTGTAGGCGAGTGAAAAATTCGTCTCGTGATAGCCCGTCATCGGTTGCTCGCAAGAGAGCACCAAGCTCTCGTGCGGCGTCTCCTGGCCGACGTGGCTCGCGATCAACTGGTCGATCGACACGCCAGACCGGATCACCGCGCCCTTCTGAATCTGGGCCCCAGACAGTAAATTGCCGGTCTGGGCTGGGTGAATACCCTGGCCGGTGGCGGCCTTGTTGAACAGCCCGTCGATCACGTTGACCTTCTGTTTGAAGGGTTCGAGCACGGAAAGCGTCTTGCTGAGCTTCATGGCCGCGCCGGCACCCTCTGCGCTCCAGTGGTTCTCATTGATGCCGTTTCCCATGAACAAGACGGCGAGTCGCTTGGGGAATACTTCCGCGACGTAAGTCTTCGCGGTTGGCGCCAGCGATTCGAGCCATGGCAGAGCCATCATGACCCCAGCACCGTGCAGCACGGCACGACGGGAGATCCCAGAGCCAGGGTCGGGAGTGTGTCTGGGCATCGTCATTCGCCTCTTACGGGGTCAAGCTGAACATCTGGATTGCGTCTGTTGCGAAACTGCGGGCTGGTGATGATCGTCTCGACGAGTGAACCGATCCGGAATGCTTGGTCTTCCAAGGTTGCTTGCACCTGTTCGATGAGCGGTTCGTCCGACAGCAGCAAGGAGCGGCTCAAGCCGAACGCGAGCATCTTGCGAGCCAGGGTCGCCACGTATTCGTCCTGCCGATGCTCCTGAATATACCTCTGAACACCTGCCAAGCCCTCACCGGAGGCGCCACCGGGGAACTCCGCGTGGGCGTCCACGAGCCGTCCGGCCAGGTCCGTCTCGCGTCGTTCGCCCACCGGCCCGTACCCTTCGAAGGCGAGGCCAAAGGCATCGAACCGCGCATGGCAGGCAGCGCACATGGGATTTTCGCGATGCTGGGCCATCATCTCCCGGACCGAGCGAGTCGACGTCGTCTCGTCTGCCGGCAACTCCGGCACGCTAGGCGGAGGAGGAGGTATCGTCTCGCCCAAGATCCGGCGCACGATCCAGAACCCGCGCTTGACCGGGCTGGTCCGGAGCCCCGGCGAGCTCTGAGTCAGAAAGGCCGCCATGGGCAACAGGCCGCCACGATCGTAGCGGCCAGCGCCGTCGACGCGTACCCACACCGTCTCGTCGCCAGCGCCTTGCGGCATGCCGTAGTGCCGGGCCAGTGTCGGATTGACAAACGTGTAGTCGCCGTAGACCAGATCCAACACCGAACGGTTCTGCCGCAGCACGTCTTCCATCATCCGCACTGGCTCTTCGAACATTGCCTGCCGCAACTCGCCATCGAACCCGGGAAACCGCAGCCGGTCCACGGAATTCAGCTGTTCAAATCGGCGGAACTCGAGCCAGTTACCCGCAAACTCGGTAGCCAATCCTCTTACCCGAGGATCCTTGAGCATCCGCCGGGCCTGGGCGACCAGTACGCCAGGGTCCAGCAACGAGCCGTCCGCCGCATGGTCGAGCAGCTCCGCATCGGGCATGCTGGACCACAGGAAATAGCTCAACCGGTTCGCCAGCGCATACGGAGACAGCGCGTGAGCCTCCACCGCGTCGGCCGGCCGGCCCGCCGCAGGCCTCGGCGCGGCGTTCGGAGCCGACATGGCATCGACCAAATCCAGACGATACAGGAAGTCTGGCGCCATCAGGATGCTGACGATCGAATCGCGAGCCGCCTCTACATGGGACAGTCCGGTGACCTCCCGCAATGACCGGTAGTACGCCAACAAGTCCTCACCGTCGAGCGTCGTGAGCGGCCGTCGATACGCCCTCTCGGCAAAGGCCAGCAGCGCCTCCAAATGGAGCGGCTCGGCGTCCACCCGCATCCGCTCGACCCGCCGGAGCGTGTCATCCACCTTGTGGAAATGCACCTGTATCGCTTCCGGTGCGATCGGATCGTTTGTCAGATTTTCCGTCGCCTTAGCCAGATAGGCGTCCCGTAGCTCAAGGATCACGGACGTCGCGCTGACCTTCGCGTCAGAAGGACGGTTGCTGCCTGACTCGCGGCACTGGAATCCACCGCGAGCATCGCAATGCACTTCGCCGCTCTGATTAAAGAAATACTGCACCCAGGTCCGCCCGGTGTAGTCGGCGATAAAGTCGAACTCATCCCAGAGACGGTCCAGTCTCACCCGCCCCTCGTCATCGAGGACCAACTCCTGCAGTGGTTGGTCGTCCCGGTAATACCCCATGACATTGTGATAGCCGGCGCTCAGGAAACGTCCTTTGTCAGCCGAATCATCGGGATAAAAGCGACCGCGCTCGCTGACATAGAACGCGTCTGGAAACACGTTGGCGAACTCGGCAAATGCGCGCTCATACCGAGCCAGTTCGCCGTCAGGTACGACCAGATCCGAGCTCCCCGCCCGTGCGCGCAACTGCAGCGCCCGGGCTCGAGGCGCCGCTTCTTCGCCCAGTCTCGGATACCCCGGGATCTCGGGCGGAGCCGGTTCGGGATCGCTGTCCTGTCGCAAGGCGGTCCGGTCGAACTCGCGACGGTGCGAGGCGAACTGGTCGTATTTCCAGTTAATCAGCGGCTGCGACCAGGGGCTCAGGCCGTCCACCTCAGGGGCGGCGAACTGCATCGCGGTGTGCCGCCGAACCTCGACCACGAAGTCCCGCATGCGCAAACACTCGGTACGTAGTGTCTCCGCGCCGTCCGCATCTGGTGGCGGCAGCGCGTGCCACATGCGACGCAGTGTGGCGATGGGCCCAACCTCCTCCGTGACCGAGCCTTCGAGGTTCTGCCAGACCAACAGCAGATACTTCGTGCTTAGCTGTCGTTCGGTCGCCACGCTCTCGAGCGTGGCGCCTACCTGCGGCAGGACATCGTGGTGCTTGTAGTGCCAAGCCGCTTCGAAGTAATCGGCGTAATCGGTCGGTTGCTGGCGGTAGAAGTCGACGATTCGTTGGATGGCGTACTTCTCGCGGTCCGTTTCGACCCGCATCGGATGCGGCGCAAAATCGAGTCCATCGGGTGTGAGTACCAGATGGGCACTGACCTCACGTGCGGCCTGGAGGTATTTCGTCAGGAGCGACGACGACATCGTGAGCGACTCGCCCGAGTTGTCGAAGCCTTCCAGGTTCGCCGGGTCAACCGGAAATTCCCGAGTCGGACGCAAATCCACACCCGTCAAATCGCGAATGGTGTAGCTATACTCGGCATTACTCAACCGGTGTGACAAGACCCTGCCGGGGTCGCCAGCTCGACGCCGACTCTCGGCGTCTCGCATTTCCCGGATCCACGTGATCACCTTCTCCCGTTCCTCACGCGGAGGCTCGGGTTGGCCTGCGGGCGGCATCTCACCGGCGTCGAGCCGCTCCATGACCAGCTCCCAGCGCGCGTGATCCTCGACGACGGCCTCGAATGTCCCGTAGCTCGCCAAATCGAACTGTGCGACCGGGCTGGCTCCTCCATGGCACCCCGTGCAATGCTGCCTCACGAACGGCTGCACCGTCTCCGTGAATCCCCGCTCTGCCGTCGACTGGACTGCGGCTAGGCCGGGGCTGGCCAACATCCCCCCCCCGAGCGCCGCCAACACGATACCTCGCCAAAATCTGCTGCGTCTCATCCTCGGTAGCCTATCTGGTCGCCAGCGTTCCGGTGACGTTTCGACCAGGTCCATCGCCCGTCGAGAGCTTGTCAACCATCGCCATCGTCGCGGTATCCACGAGGGCCGCGGCGTTCTCGCCAGTCAGCGACACGTAGAGGGTCTTGCCATCGGGCGTGACCGTCAGCCAGGCAGGACGTCGCCCCACGCCCACCGACTCGAGCCGCTCCCAGGCGCAACGTTGGCCCGGGCGGCACCGGCCCGGCACGCCGTAGGCAACAACCGAGTTATCCTGGCTACTCGCGATCCAGAGTGTCGCCTGAGACGGGTCCAGGGCAAGCCCGTACGACAAGGCTTCGCCCGACGGCGTTCCCGGCGGCGCAACCTGCTCCACCACTCGGCGCGTCCCGAAGTCGATGACCGTGAAGCCGTGTTGGCCCCGGAGCTGCACGACGATATACCGTGTCGATCCATCTCCGCGCTTGACGAAATCCATAGCCTCGACGCCCGCATCCAACGCAACCCGCCAGGTCACGGCATCGTGGGACACCACGTCGATGCCCTGCAGCACGGGGGCCTCTGGCGTCCCGGCGAAGAGATGGGTGCCGTCGGGGGTCAGCCGGACGCTCTCGACCGAACCGTCAACCGGGATATGGTGCGCTCGCGTGAGCGCCCGCGCGTCAATTACATCGACACCGCCGATATCGCCACGAATTCCCACGTATATCCGCTCGCCGTCCGCTGCCGTATCGACGTCACTCGGAACGCCGCTCAGATCGATCCGCTTGAACACCTCCAGCGTCCGGACGGCGACGACATCCAGGGTACGTCGCGCCCGATTCGTCACGTACACACGTCGCCCGTCCGGCGCGATGGCGATTC
>JAYZGM010000049.1:0-13840 GCA_036336225.1 Acidobacteriota bacterium
CGGTGCCGTCACTGACGATGCAGACACTTGATGGGCGTACGATTACCACTGACGATCTCCGCGGCAAGGTGACGCTGGTGAACTTTTGGGCCACCTGGTGCGGCCCCTGTCGGGCAGAGATCCCCGACTTGATCAAGCTGCAGGCGCGTTATGCGGATGATCTGGTCGTCATCGGTGTGTCAGCCGACGAGGGTGGGTCCCAGATCGTGGAGGATTTTGCGACCGAGTTCGGCATCAACTATCCGATCGTGATGCAGACGCCGGAGATCACCAGCGCGTTTCCTGGTGTCATGGCGTTGCCGACGTCGTTTGTCGTTGATCCCGACGGGCGGGTCGTACAAACACACGTGGGTCTTGTCAACCCCGGCATCCTCGAGCAAGAGGCTAGGTTTCTGGCCGGAGTCGACACGAGTATTACCGTCGATCTGGTCGAACAAGGTCGGCACGGTCGTCTCGTGAACGCAGCCCATGCCACTGAGATCCCTGGGTTGGACCTGTCGGTCCTCACGCCGGACCAGCGTGTGACGGCGCTTCAACGACTCAACGAAGAAGGGTGCGATTGCGGGTGTCGGCTGACCCTGGCGCAGTGCCGAATTAATGATTCGGCTTGCGGCTTCAGTTTGCCGCTTGCGGAGCAGGTGGTGGCGGAGATTCTCGCGTCGTAAGGGCTCTGTCCTCCCCACGCGCTCACGCGCTCACCCCGGGTGCGTCAGCGATGACATCCGGCGTGGGCACCTGCACGGTTCCCTTCACCGTGGCCTCGGTGTGTTCACGCGCGAAAACGACACGCAGACCCCGCCCCAGGTCGTCCAGGATCAAATAGGCCGTTGGTACCAAGATCAGGGTAATAAAGGTGGCAAAGACCACGCCGAACGCGAGCGAGACGGCCATCGGCACGAGAAATTGGGCCTGAAAACTCGGTTCCGCCATCAGCGGCAGGAGCCCCACGAACGTCGTCAGCGATGTCAGGAGAATCGGTCGGAAGCGGGCCGCCCCAGCCTCACGGACCGCGACTCCCAGCTCTTCGTGCTCGGTCCGTTTTCGGTTGATGAAGTCAACCATCACGAGGCTGTCATTGACGACCACACCTGTGAGCGCGACCAACCCGAACATCGACATCATCGTGACGTCCAGGCCAAGCAGGATGTGTCCCCACACGGCGCCCACGAGTCCAAACGGAATGGCACTCATGATGATGAGTGGTTGACTATACGAGCGGAGGGGAATGGCCAGCAGCGCAAAGATCATGAGCAGCGCGAGTACAAACCCACGTTGCAATCCGCCGACCGCATCGCGTTGTTCCGCCTGTGCGCCTTCAAACGAGTAGTGCACCCCCGGAAACGCCGGGAGGACGGCGGGAAGAATACGGGTCTCCAGGTCTTGAATGACCGCCTGTGACGAGGTGACCGACGCGTCCACAGCGGCGGTGACGTTGATTGCGCGCTGTCGGTCGACCCGTCGGATCGTGGCGAACCCACGACCGGACTCGACCGCGGCGACCTGACGAAAGGGCACTTCGCCCCCGTTTGGAGTTCGGATCCGCATGTTGTCGAGATCGCCAAGGGAGCGCCGCTCCTCTTCTGGGTAGCGCACCATTACCCGCACATCGTCCCGACCACGTTGAATCCGTTGCGCTTCTTCACCGTAGAACGCCTGTCGTACCTGCCGACCCAAGTCTTGGAGCGTCAGCCCCAGTGTCTCCGCGGCGGGTTTGATCCCCAGTTTCATCTCTTGTTTACCCTGACGGAACGAATCGGCGATGCCATGCACGCCGGCGTATTCCGAGAGTCGGGTCTGTACGGCATCGGCCGCGGCGCGTAGCATGTCGATGTCACTTCCGGAGAGCTGCACGTCAACATCCTCTCCGGGGCTCATCATGGTGGTCGTGTATTTCACCTCGGTGGCCTCAGGGATCGCGCCGGTGAGCTCGCGCCATCGATTCCCAAGCATTTCGCTCGTCTCCAAGCGTGTATCGGAAGGCGCGAGCTCGATGGTGATTTCGCCCAAGTTGGAGGCTGAGCGGCTCATGATGGGACCGAAGGGTCCTCCTCCTTGAGCCGCGAGTGGTTGGTCGCCAACCGAGGCATACACGTGTCGGAACGGGTCGACATCATCTCGCGCCGTCAGCTCCTCCCGAAGTCGTTCCGCGCCACGCTCAAGTTGAGCGATGGCGCTTGAGGTTCTACTCGCCGGGGTGCCTTGGGGTAGTGTGATCGCAGCCGAGATGAAGTCCGCCTCGATACTCGGAAAGAAGTGGAACTTGGCCCAGCCACCAAGAACCATCCCGATTGTGACGATCAGCGTGGCGGCGCCGACCGCGGCCGTCGAATAACGCCACCGCAACGCCACATCGAGCGCGGGTCGATACGCTACCTGAACAAATTTTTTCAGACCGTTGGCGAACAGGCCTTGAAACCGCCGCCACAGCCCAGGACGGGTTGGCCGAGCCGGGAAATGGGACAGATGAGCTGGCAGAATCTGAAGGGACTCGACCAATGAAAACAAGAGACAGGGGATGACGATGAGAGGGATGACCCGGAAAACCTTCCCCATTATGCCAGGGACGACGAGGAGCGGCACAAACGCGGCCACGCTGGTCAACACCGCGAAGGCGACCGGCACCGAGATCTCCTTCGCCCCCTCAATCGCTCCACGTAGCCCCTGACCGTGTCGCTCCTGGTGGGTGAAGATGTTCTCACCCACCACGATGGCGTCGTCCACGACAATACCGAGGACGAGAATAAAGGCGAACAACGAGATCTCGTTGATGGATGCTTCCAACCCCGGCATTATCCACAACGCGCCGAGAAACGAAACGGGGATCCCGAGGCTTGTCCACAGGGCCAGACGGAGCTCGAGAAACAGGGCCAGGACCAAAAATACGAGAACGAATCCGGTCGAGCCATTGCGGAGCAGCAACGTGAGCCGGTCGTCGAGGATCTGCGCTTGGTCTTGCCACGTCGTCAGCTTGATCCCGGCTGGTAGGTGTCGGCTCGTCGTGGCGACGTAGTCGTGGACGACAGCTGCGATGTCCAAAGCGCTTTGGTTACCGCTGCGGAAAACCGACACGAGCACACTCGGCTCCACGTCGAATCTGGCCATCTGGTCGGTTTCGGCGAAGCCGTCGACCACGGTGGCCACTTCTCCGAGCCGCAGGCGACTCCCGTCGGCTCGGGTCCACAACACCAGCTTCTCGTATTCGTTTCCACGATAGGCCTGGCCAATTGTGCGCAGGAGGATCTCGCCACCCTCGGTGCGGACCGATCCGCCGGGCAGATCGAGTGATGAACGACGGACAGCATCGGCCACCTCGTCGAATGTCAATCCGTGGCGACGTAACGCCGCTTCGGATACCTCGATCGAGATTTCGTACGGTTTAGCGTTCACGATGTCAACTTGCGTGATCTCCGGTGTGGCGGAGAGCTCGTCTCGCACGCGTTCGGCGATCGTCTTCAGCGTGGCCTCGTCGGTTTGGCCCGACACGGCGACGTCAATGACCTGACGTCGCGACGTGATCTCGCGCACGACCGGCTTCTCGGTCTCCAACGGGAAGGTGTCTATCGCGTCGACATTACTCTTGACGTCGTCCACCACCTTTCTGGCGTCGGCTCCGAGCTCGAGCTCGATGACAACCGTGCCCATGCCTTCGGCCGCCGTTGACGTGATCTGCTTGATGCCATCGATCCCCTCGATGGCCTCTTCGATCCGCACGTTGACCGCTTCTTCGACCTCGTCCGGCGCCGCCCCGAGATACGGGACCTCGATGGTAATCAAGTCGAGCGAGAACTCGGGGAACACCTCCTGCGTGACGGTCACGGCCGAGATGGCGCCGGCCACGACGATGAACAGCATCAGCAGGTTGGCGGCGACCGAGTTACGGGCAAACCAATCGATTACGCGAGTCATTTCCTTTGCTGTTCCAAGAAGACGTCGTCCTGATCGAACGCGGGTCTACAGACTCGCGTCCGGAGAGGCGAGCGCGGCGCTGAAAGTGGCGACCACCTCTTTGAGCAGCTGCGGGAGCTCCGCTACCGACCCATCGACTTTCGCGGACTCCACGAACGTGCCGCTCGTAACGTCAAGGAGCCGAGCCGTGATCCGGAGCTGTGGACCCACATGCTGAAAGCCGCCGCTGACCAGCCATCCCGCGTCACGGGCCGCCGCGGCGGCGAGGGCCGCGGGCTCGGCATTGTCACCGTCTGCCAAGGTGGTGGCGTTCATGCTCGGCAGGTCTTGGAATGCCCCCGCGATCATTTCGGCGACCTCGCTGCTGAGACGGTCGTCGTCAGGATTTCGCGAGATGTTGCTGAAGGGTGAGACCGCGATACGCAAGACCGCCGGGGCGGACACGACGTCGGCCGCGCTTCTCGCTGGCGCCACCTCAGCGGTCCCGAGCTCGGTCCGGAGCGTGGCAATCAGGTCGTCCGTGAGCGCGTCACGGCCAGACAATGTGCCATCGAGCTTGACCGAGCTAAGCAGTTGACCACTCTCCACGTCGAGCATCCGCGCCGTGAGACGCAGTTGCTCCCCGACGCGCTGATACCCGCCTCCAACCAGCCACTGCGCCTGGCGAGCCGACGCAGCCTCGAGGGCATCGGGCCCGTCGGCCAGAGTCAGCGGGACGACCCCGAGTCCACCGGTGCGCTCGAGCTCGGCGCGAACAACGGCGGCCATTTCGACCCCGATCGCGTCATCGGCCGGATTCCGTGAGAGGTTCGTGAAGGGAAGTAGGGCGAGAGCTGGCTCGGAGTGGCTGGGCGCGGGGGGAAGAGTTGCGTCGGCGTTCGTGGTCCGGGCTCGTAGGTTCAGTGGGATGCCCGCGGCCAGCTTGGCAGCCATTTCGGTGCTGGTGGGCGGTCGGGTGGCTCGGTCGGCTGGGTTGGGCACAGACGTGACGTTGCCTTGGGCCTCTTGGTTGGCCCTCGGTGTAGGTGGCGCGGTCGGGGTACTCGCCGTCGGTGCGGTCGGAGCCGGTGTCACACCTGCCCGTGGTGCCGGTGCCGGCGCAGACGCTGTCTGCGATGCCTGCACGCGTTCGATCTCACGCCGAATCGCGGCAATCTGTTCGGCTGGACTCAGGGTCTCGTCGAGTTCAAACCTCTGGTCGGGAGACCGCCTGGCGCCGCGTCGAGTGTCGCCAGACGGCGGGGTAAGGGGCGTAGATTCGTCGTCCGGGCGATCACTATTTGCCGTGGGCGGTGTCGGCTCGACCGCCGAGATCTCGGTCGTGACCGGCTCCGGCATCGTGGCCGGATCCGACGACGGCGGGACGTCGGTCGCCGAGGTGGGGGCTGTGGCGGCGGCATCTGCCATCCGCACGTCGTCGTCAATCACGCGCACGACCATGCCATCGGTGACGGTGTCGAGTGCCGAAATACAGACGCGCTCCCCCTCATCGAGCCCCGCCCGAACCAAGACTTGCTCGCTGGTCGAACGCAGCACCTCCACCTGTCGGAATCTGAGGCGTCCTTGGTCGTCGACCACGAGCACCCGGTTGCGACCTCGGAGCGCAGCCCATGGCAGCCTGACGACATCTGTAACCGTGAGTCCCGCGATCTCAGCTTCGACGAACATACCGGCAGCCAACGGTGGCCGTGAGCGGTCATCACCAACCGCATACGGGTCGTTCACCTCAGCTACCACATGCACCATTCGACTGACGGGGTCGATTTCGCTCTCTGTCCGGACGATCCGGCCGCGCCAGGTGTGCTGGCGTCCGGCGAAGTCCGCCGAAAGCGTCACGAGAGGACCGGTTTGCTGCTGACCGCCGCGATACGACAAGGGCACGTCGACATAGGCGAGCTCTTCGTCGGGGAGCGGCAATCTGATTTCGGCTGAATCCACAGCATAGATCTGGCCGACCGTGGTGCCTTTGTTCACGAACTGACCAACATCGACCTCCTTGCTTTGCACTCGACCGGCGTATGGCGCCCGGACCTCAGCTCTCTCGAGGTCTCGAGTCGCGCGGTCGATGGCCGCTTCGGCTGAGGCGACCGCGGCTCGGGCTTCGTCGACTTGTGGCTGGCGCAGGGTGAGTGGACTCGGGGTCCCCTGTCCGATTTCTTCCCACTCGCGTCGGGCAACCTCCGCTTCAGCTTCCTCTTGGGCCAGTCTGAGTTGCGCCTGCGCCAGCTGCGACCGACCCGAAATCAGAGCTTGCTGATAGTCATACGGGTCAATCTTGAGCAGCACATCACCGGCATCAAAAAAGCCGCCTACGGCGAAGGAGGGAGAGACCTCGATGATGGCGCCAGCAATCTCGGGTACGAGCTGGCTCGTCGTCCGGGGTTGCACGGTGCCCTGGCTGGCCACCGTCAGGGCGATCTGTTCAAACGCCACCGTTTGAACACGCACACTCGGTGGCTCAATTACCGGGGCTTGGGTTTCCACCGGCGGTCGGTTGACATACATGAGGTAGGCGGCTCCGACGGCAAGCCCTACCACGACGACCGGCAGGAGCCCCTTCAACAAGCGGATGAGGATTTGTGACATCGATACACCTATATGACGAAACGGTTAATTAGACGGGGACGGTCAACCCCGAACCCCACGCGGACGCTGCGCGAGGACCCCGAAAGACCCACTCCGCGCCCGCGCGCCTAGCCGTCGTCCGGTTCCGAACGCGACACGCAACTCTGTTTTCGGCGCGCATGATGGCCCACCTATTCCAATGTGTCGGGCACCGCCGACCCCGGGAGACCGAAGCCGCCACCCAGAGCCAGGTAGAGATCGACACGATTCTCGAGACGTTGGCGCCGAGCCGTAATCAGGTCGCTCTCGGTCTGGAGCGCCAGGCGCTGCGATTCGAGCACGGTGATGTAATTATCGAGACCGGAGCGATACCGGTCGTCGGCGAGGGTCTCAGCTGCGCGCGATTGCTCGGCCGAGATTTGGAGGTAACGCTCACGTTCGGCGAGGAACGCTTCCGCGGCCAGCGCGGTCTCGACCTCGGAAAACGCCACCAACGCCGTGTTGGCGTAGAGGGCGAGCTCTTCGGCCGCCCGCGCCTCGGCCCGGTCTATGTTCGCCCGGAGCCGTCCGCCCTGAAAGATCGGTTGAAGGACGTTGCTCAGCAAGCTCCACACACCGAAGTTTCCATCAATGAGGTCGGTCAACGCGCTGGTCGCCGTGCCGGTATTTGCCGTAAGACTGAAACTCGGGTAGAGGTCGCGGCGTGCCACTTGAAGTCGTTGACTCGCCGCCGCGATCCGCCGCTCGGCCGCGACCAAGTCCGGTCGCCGCCGGACCAGCTCAGACGGGAGCCCCCCGGGGATCGTCTCCGGTGCCGTCGGTAACACGGCTGGCGACGCCACCGTGCCAGACGCGTAGCGACCAACCAAGACCTCAAGCTGTCGGAGTGAGGCGTCAAGCTGTTGGCCACGCTGCTCCCTGAGCGCCTCCGCGCTCGCAAGGTTCGACAAAGCGAGTCGCACATCAAGGGAAGGCCGAAGCCCCTGTTCGAATCGTTGACGAACCTGATCCGACGAGATTCGGAAGCTCTCAACAGAGGCCGTAGCCAGACGAAGCTGTTGTCGCGTCTCGGCAATCGCGAACCAGGCTTTGGTGGTTTGACCCGCGAGCGAGAGCTGGGCGCCACGCAGGTCGGCGGCGCGTGACTGCAGGTCCGCCAACGCGGCCCGCGCCCCCGCCCGCAGACGACCCCAGACGTCAGGTTCCCACGCGACGTCCAATGACACCCCGTAGTTCGTGAAGACCGTGCTGAGCACTCTGTCCTCGCTCCCGGGAATCGGAAACCCGATGAAGTTCCGTTTTTGCTTTGCGCCGTTGAGTCCCAATTGCAAAGTCGGTTGGAGGTCCGCTCCGGCGATTCGTGAGTCGGCCAGCGCCTGGTCAAGTCTGGAGACGGCCGCCTGCAGGTCGTAGTTTTGGTTCAGGGCGGACTCCACCGCGTCATCCAGATTGCTATCCCCGAAGTCGTTCCACCACGCGCTGTGCGGAGTCTCCGTGGTGTCATCGCGAGCGGTCCAACTCTCCGGGGTGGCCACATCGAGCGTTGGCGGCTCGACGGGTGGCGCCGTAACACACCCGCTTAGGGCGACGAACAGAGCAGTGATGGTACCTCCCGACCGGTTCATCGAGTTCTCCTTGTACGACGGACGCCGACCGTTTGTGGCACGGGGGCGGTCATTCCCGTGGCGGCGAACTGAATCAAGTCCTCAAGGATGTCTACCGGGTCACGTCTGGCCGCCGAGTCGGTGAGGTTGACGGTCGTTCCCCATGTCACGGTGTAGGCCATGGAGCCGACGAGGAAGAGCACACGCCAGTGCACTTCGGTGGCATCGAGGTCGGGAAGACTCCGTTGAAAGGCGGCGGAAAACCGTAGCAACATCTGTTCGAACGGTTGGATGAACTTGGCCCGAAGCTTGGGGTCGACTTCGCCATGCATCCGTCCCACGAGTCGCAGGAATTTCGGTTCACTTTTGCCCCATTCACACCACTCCTCGAACAGCGGGGTCAGGAAGGCGCGCACCAACGACTCAGTAGGGACGGGTGCGCCCGCGGTTTTCTGCTCGAGCGCGTCCAGTCGATTGAGCCGTGCTCGGTTGATCGGAGACCATGTGCGTTTGAGCACCGCGATGAGCAACGCTTCCTTCGAGCCGAAGTGATAGTTGACGGCCGCAAGATTCACCTCGGCTTCGTTGGTGATGTCCCGTAGCGACGTAGCGGTGAACCCGTGGTCGGCAAACAACCGCTCTGCGGCGTCCAGGATGCGTCCTTTGGTGGTCGTAGCCATTACCCTTGGCTCTTTCGTCTCTCGTAAATCAAACGTTCATTTTAATCATACGTTTGACAGCAAGCCAGAGTTCACCGTCAGACGCCAGAATTTGAGAAAAAATAGATAGCTAAACTACCTGTAGAGGGTCCGAACGCGGTGTATGTCGTTCGGCGAGAGACCAGCCTGCTGCCGGATCTCATCACGGGTGGACAGGGCGTCCCGATGTTGCTGGAAGAATTCGGTCGCTCGTTCCCGTGTTTGGAAATCGAACATCACGTCGCCGAACCGCTCGGAGTGAGAGAGACCCAGGGCATGTCCCAGCTCATGCAGGCACGAAAGATAGATGACCACATCTCGGAAGAGTGGGTCTCGGGCGTGGTGGCGTCCGAAGAAGTGTGCGATATGGTGGTCGGGCGATCGCACACGAATTGCCGCCCCTCGACGCCCGTGCACGAGCATCGGCTGCATCTCTCCGAAGCGGCCCATTAGGCTTGCTGCCCACCCCATCCGGATCCTGGCGATCGCCGGGTCTGGTGTCGACTCAAAGCTGATCTTGCCGACGAGCTCACGCTCCCAGGCGCGTAGGGCCCACTCGGCCAGGTCCACGTCGGTCGCACGAAAACCAGCTCTAGTCGTGATGGGATCGATGAAGTACGCGTTCGGATCGTGGCCGCCGAGGCGGTCGACCGATGGGCCGGTTGCGATCGCGATGGACAGGGCGGCGCCGAGGATACTCCCGAGACCCACGGCGACTGCAACCGCTTCGGTTCGGGTCCACCGAGGAGAATCCACACCACGATGCTACTCGACAATCACAGGTTAGTGTTGAAACCTGGCGGCGACCCCGGTATTCTTTCCCGCCTAGACTCGATGCAGACCTTGTTGTTGAAAAGGTATGGTCAGGTAGACCACATCCTGTCAGTTTGTCCGCGGCGCGTGGCGCGACGTGTGACCAGGATCGACGCGAGGGCCCGCTCGGGGCGCCTGTGTCTGTCTTTGGCCACCTGTCGACGGTGTCGAGGCAGGATGCCTCGGTGGCAGGCGTGACACGGACCACTAAGCACGGGGGCGTACATGGAACTGTTTCAAGTTGGCACCGATCCCTGGGGACAAGAGATTCTCATTCGGCTCTCGTGGGGGTTACTGACCCTCGCCTTCTGGGCCGGTATCGCCTTTGTGCTCTTCCACACGGTGTATGCGATTGTGTGGAAGCCACGGGTTGAATCTGCGGAGTCGGCTCCAGCGGAGGTTGATCCGGCCATTCCTGAGAAGATCGTGCGTCACACTGGCGCGGCTCGGATGTTTCACTGGGTGATGGCGGCCTCGATGTTGGCGTTGCTCGTCACGGGCTTCTTCCCAATTGTCGGGATCGAGTTTAGCTGGCTGACCATCCACTGGGTGGCAGGCCTCATTCTGATTTTATGCATCCTCTACCACATCATTCACGCTTCCTTCTTCCTCGATTTCTGGTCGATCTGGATTCTGCCCCGCGACTTGAAAGAGGCCGTGCAGAGAACGCGTCGGCAGCTCGGTGCCACGGTCGACCTCGACAAACACGGGAAGTATCCGCTTGATCACAAGCTATATCACTTGGCGGTCTCGATCTTTGGCATCGTGGTCTCGGTCACCGGACTGCTTATGATGATGAAGGTCGAGAATCCGATTGTTCCGCTGAACGAGTTCTTCTATCCGGATGCGACCTGGGGAATCGTGTATATCCTCCACGGTTTTTCGGCGGTGCTCTTTGTCACGCTGACGATCACGCACATCTACTTCGCCATCCGGCCCGAAAAGTTGTGGATGACGAAGGCGATGATTTTCGGTTCGGTCAGTCGTGACGACTATCTCGCGCATCACGATCCGCGTCGCTGGGACGTCAAACCGCCCAAACCCAAGGCGCCCTCTCCCCGCCCGCAGACAACCGCAAGCCCACAGGCCACTTCGTAAGGACTGTCCGTGGTGTCTGAGACGACGACTGAGGGTCTACGCGATCGGATCGATGCACTCGAGGGTGGCTACGAGTTCTTTCTCAGCTACGCCGCCAAGGGATACAAGGGTGAGCCCGGGGTTGGTGACGGGGAGCTCCGCCGGTGTCTCGATGGAATGCACCACGCGCTCCACGGGCTCGGCGAGTTCCTCGCCGCGCTCGTCCGCGGGCGGGAGTTCGAGCCACTGGCCGCCTATGACGCGTTTATAGAGATCGTGGTTGCCGATGCGAAACGGGCCCAGACGGTTCTCGGCGTAGTTCGTGTGCAGCAGGGGATCAGTAGTCAGGTCATTGACAATCTCAACGGGTCGCTCCATCTGCGCGCCCTGCTCACCGACCTATTTCTCATCGACGAGATCTTGCGACCGCGGGCCTCGGAATCGATTCCGGCAGCGGCGCTGGCCAACGAGAAGCCGCCGCCCAACCCTCCGTCGACAACGTAGTTGCTAAGGACCCTGACCAAGAGACAGCGCTCAATCCGGTTGCCGCTGCATTCCGTCTTGGCCCGCGGTAGCATTGAATACGTCGGGTTGCATACTCCCGGGATGCGGCCTTTTCACGTTTTGCGGGCCGGTCGCCCCGACACCCAGAAGTTGGAAAGCCGTGTCTTGATCAGGTCCTATGAAGGCGCGACCCGCTCCATGATCGAGCTCAAGGTCCGGGCCGCGTGTCCTACCGGCAAGTTGCTGACGTAGATATGACCCACTCCGAGATTGTGGAGGGTCTTGATCGTGCGGACACAGATATCGTCGGTCGTTGCGCCACTCTCGAATTCTCGAGTCAATGCCTCAGCCGGGACGTTCAGAAATCGGCCCAGAGCTCGTAAGGTGCGAGGGTTCGCGCTCCGGTAGTAGAACACCCCAAAAAAGCCTGGAATCGTGAGACCGCGTCGCCCGGTTTCCTCAACAAAGCGTGCTATCCGGTGTGGCTCGTGGTGCGACACGATCTGCGTCAAATAGAAGTCCGTCGTGGCTCTTGACTCCAAGAGGTAGCCGACTTGCGAGACCGTGTCGCGAGCCGGGTTGGCCCAGCCGCCGAGAACCAGGCCCGGCTGGCGCTGACGAATCTGGGTTCGCAGCTCAGCGGCGTGCTCGACACAGCGCGGGGTGCCAACCATGCGATCGCCACCCAGTACGACCAACCCCTCGTAGCCGAGCTCCCACGCCCGGTCGGCGTATCCCACGCAGTACTCCCACGTGTGCTTCGTCGTGAGAAACGGTACGACGTGGGCGCGAGGTGAGTCGCGGCCCAGATTTGCGGTCAAGTGACGGAGGTTGTCTTCCTCCGGTTGCCCAACGGCGCTGTCGGTAATGAAGACGAACGTTTGGCTGCGTGCTAGTCGACGCACAGCATGATACGTGTCAATCCACGCGTCCATCCCTGCGACGGTATCGAGCTCGGCTCGCGGGGGCCGTAATTCTGCGGCGACTACACCGCGACGTAGTTGGAGCGCCTCGCGAAGCGACATCACGCGGGGTGGGCAGCGGGATTCACGGCACGTTGGAGACCCTGTGCGCTGGGGCCACACGGTCGAGTAAGTGCTCGTCGATGAATTCCAACATCGCGTGTCTCAGGTGCAGGTTCAGCTCGGGGTCCGTCACCCCGTGCCGTGAGCGCGGATAGAGCATCAGCTCGAACTGCTTCCCTGCCTTCTGCAGCGCGTAGATGAACTGCAGCGTGTTCTGCAAATGCACGTTGTCGTCCATCGTGCCGTGTAGAAGCAGCAGGGTACCCTGTCGGTCGGCGGCGTTGAACCGGGGCGAGCTCAGACGATATCCCTCCGGGTTGTTCTGCGGCGTGCGCATGTAGCGCTCGGTGTAGACGGTGTCGTAGTCCCGCCAGT
The DNA here is from genome assembly GCA_036336225.1 of Acidobacteriota bacterium. Lineage (GTDB taxonomy): Bacteria > Acidobacteriota > Vicinamibacteria > Vicinamibacterales > UBA8438 > JAJEEA01. The sequence continues at coordinate 12,568 of JAYZGM010000049.1, forward strand.
CAGCGACCGTACCGCCGGCGATACCCATGACAAAGCTCTCGCTGTGGGTCAGCGCGTAGCTGGTCATGAACCCGCCATAGCTCCAGCCCTCGAGACCGATCCGCGTTGCATCGACGTAGGGCTGTTCAGCGAGCCACCGCACGCCGTCCTCGATATCTTCCAGCTCGCGTTTCCCAAACTGTTGGTAGACGGGCCACGCGGAGACAGCGCCCTTACCACTGGCGGTTCGATTGTCCATCACCCAGACGATGATTCCGCGCTGGGCCAAGAGCTGATAGAACATACCGGCACGTCCGCCCCAGCGATTCAGAACCTGCTGAGCGTGTGGGCCCCCGTAAGTGTGTTGGAACACCGGGTATTGGCGACTCGAGTCGAAGTCGGGAGGACGGATCATCATCGCTTCCATGACGAAGCCGTCACGAGCCGTAACTTGCAGAAACTCCGGGGTGGACAGCCGATAATCGTCCAGGACCCGGACCGGGTTGTCCGAAATGAATCGTTGCGCCGCGCCATCCGCGGTATGAAGCCGTTGCTGTGGTGGGGTGTTGATGTCACTCCACGTATCGAGATACCACGTGAAGCCCGGACTGAAGCGTGCTTGATGCGTCCCCTCACGTTGCGACAGACGGGTCAGATCGGTGCCATCGAGTTTGATCCGATACACGTCCCCGCCAATGGGGCTGCGCTCGATGCCGGAGAAATAGATCCACTCGCGATGCTCGTCGACGCCATGGAGCGTACGGAGCTCCCACTCGCCGTCTGTCACTTGACCGAGGAGCGCCCCGCGGGCGTCGTAGTGGTAGAGGTGCTTCCACCCAGTTCGCTCGCTGAGCCAGAGGAATGTCTCATCCTGTAACCAGTAGGGTTCGCCATGCACGTCCACCCAGGCGGCCGTCGTTTCCTGGAGCAACCGAGAAACGGTGCCGGTCTGGAAATCGGCCATGTTCAGATCGAGCCACGTTTGCTCGCGATTCTGGACCTGAAACACGACGTTGTCGCCGCTTGGCGACCAACCGACCGAGACGACCAGCATGTCCGTCGGGGTGTATTGCTCCAGATCAATCCAAATGGTGTCGCCGCCGATCGCCGGCACGACGCCAAGTTTAACCAGCGGGTTCAGGTCGCCGGCCTTCGGGTAATCGGTCGTCTCGAGTGCGAGGCGGTAGGGCAGATGGTCCACCACGGTGAACTCCTGCACCGGGCTCTCGTCGGTTTGCAGATAGGCGATGTTCGACGAATCTGGGCTCCACCAGTACCCCTTGAAATCACCGCG
>JAYZGM010000050.1:0-6061 GCA_036336225.1 Acidobacteriota bacterium
CGAGCACCAGGGATTCGCCGTGTCCTATCTCGGGGTGAGCGCTGACGGCCTTCTTGACCTCGACTACCTGGCCACCGTGATCACCGACCAGACCTTGCTGGTGTCGGTGATGCACGCCAACAACGAAACCGGGGTGCTGCAACCGATCACCGAGATCGGGGCCCTGTGTCGAGAGCGTGGGGTGCTCTTTCACACCGATGCCACCCAGTCGTTCGGGAAGGAACAGGTCGACGTGCACGAAATGCACGTCGACCTGTTGAGTGCCAGCGCCCACAAAATCCATGGCCCTAAGGGAGTCGGTTTCCTCTACTTGCGTCGTCGTGACCCGCGGGTTCGATGCGCTCCGCTCATCCGCGGGGGAGGACACGAACGAGGTTTCCGCTCGGGCACACTCAACGTCCCTGGCATCGTCGGAATGGGCGTGGCAGCTACCCTCCCGGCTCCAGCCTCGATCCAAGCACAGCGGGACCGTCTGGAATCAGAGCTGCTTGCTCGGATCCATGGCGTGATGGTGAATGGGCACCACGAGGCACGACTAGCCAACACCACAAACCTGAGCTTCGCAGATATTGACGGTGCCAAGCTCATGAAACGGATGCCGGAGCTTGCTGTTTCATCAAGTTCGGCCTGTACGAGCGCCCTCCTGCAACCGAGCTATGTCCTGGGCGCGATGGGATTCGACGAGGCCCGTATACGTGGAAGTGTTCGATTCTCACTCGGTCGATTCAACACGATGGATGAAATCGAGGCTACTGTCACCATGGTCGCCGACGCCGTCACGACACTGCGCGCGTGAGCGTGTCGCTCAAGTCGGTGGCTTCTACTATGTTCCCGGGTTGACGATGGGGCAGAGGGTGCTCTCGTCTTCAGTCCTGCGACCGGGATGACAACCGACGGCATGAACATCTTCAGCATGGCCTGGCGAAACATCGGGCGCCCTCGACGCTGGACAGTGGTGACAGTGGCCACGGTGACGCTCGCACTCTTCGCGTTGGTGGTCTATACGAGCATGCTCCAGGGCATGCTCAACGATAGGGAGCGGACCGTCGTCGCGGTCGAGATCGGAGACCGACAGATTCACACCGTCGAGTATCTGGACTACCCTTCGAGCTACGAGATCGTGGCAGGTCTCGACACGTTGATCCTCCCTCTTCAGGACGCCAGATTCCGGAGTAGTTCGCGACTGGCGGAGGTCTTATGGCGGCGCGCGAGTCATCAGCCAGGGCGTCACTGCGTGGCCTGGATGTGACGCTCGGCGCCGAGGCGAACAAGATCTCACAACGTGTCGCCGACGGGCGATGGCTCGACCCGGGTGATCCGTACGGGGTCGTGGTGGGGCGGCGGCTCGCCTACACGTATGACGTTGTTGCGCTAGTCCAAGGAAAAACGGATGGTCATGCGGACATGCGAGGACTCGTTTCCCATGAAGACGACCGACACCTGGGAGAGCACCCCGGAGGGGTGGTCCCAGATGACATTGCGCAACCGAGGGACACGGTCCGGTTTCTCAAGATGGATGACGCCTTTCATGAACACGGCCATGCGACGAGCACGAAGAAAGACCTGGCTCTTTTCAAAAGCGTCCTTGAGAGTGAAGGGACGTGATTCGAGTCGTGCGGCTGGGCACGCCACGGGAGACCGACGAGGGGCTACGGGTGGGCACCGTCCGCCGTCCGCCCCGTGGAGTCCCAAAATCCGAGTATGCGGCGCGCGATCTCTATGACGCGTGGCTGCCGGAGTTGGCACCGAGCGAGCCACTCCTCAAAGCTGGCCTCACGACTACCACGGAGCAAGACTGGCGTCGATTCACCCGCCGCTTTCGGGCCGAAATGAAGGGCCCTGGCCCGCAACACTTTTTGGATCTGCTGGCCGCGCTCTCTCACACGACCAATCTTTCTGTCGGCTGTTACTGCCCCGACGAGAGCCGCTGTCACCGCTCGATTCTGCGGACGCTTCTGGTGGACCGCGGCGCGGACCTTCGGTAGAGCCCAGTCATGCACCGTGAACTCCCACCATTTCTGGCTATTCAATGCGAACTGTTCACCGAACGGCCTACGTGACGGAGCATGGTCCGGCGATCACGGTGGGGCGATGCTGACCCAAGAAGCCATCGCGATGGCCACGGTTAGCTGCACGGAACCGAGTCTCGATACCGACGAGTCTCGGCTACACCCGCGAGGTCATCACGCCCTATCTCAGTGCGACGGACCGGCCGACCGTGATAGCCTGCATCCCTGGGAGTGAAGCGGCTGGTTCTTTGGGGTGTCGTCCGCACGGCTTGAGCGCACGCGCCTGATTCGCGCTGGCGCGGGCCGACTGACGGCTCATGGGCAACGCGATCACCGAGTGAACACCAATGACACACGTTCACGCCAAACGGCTCTTGTGTGTACTCCTCCTGGTCGGTCTCCCGTCCGGCTTCGGCTTCGCGCGAGCCCAGTCGACGGTCACGCGCGGCTACGCGCCAACGACCATTCCGGCGACGATCCCGATTTTCCCGTTACAAGATGTGATGCTGTTCCCGCGGGCCACCCGGCCTCTACACATCTTCGAACAGCGGTATCGCGACATGGTCGCCGACGCCCTCGACGGCGATCGGCTCATTGGCATGGTGCTGCTGGAACCCGGCTACGAGGACAACTACGAGGGACGACCGCCGGTGTACCCCATCGGATGCGTCGGCGTGATCGCCGATGTCGAGGAGCTTCCCGACGGTCGTTACAACATCGTGCTGGGCGGGCTCACAAAGTTCCGGATTACCGGAGAGGACAACAGCCGTGCCTACCGGCTCGCCCACATCGAGCCGATCTCCGACGCCATCAGCGCGTCTGACCGAGCGCGACTCCAAGACGTCCGTGAGGAGTTGGCGGCTCTCATCCCGGTCGGGATTCCAGGCCTACGAGTACCGGATGGGTTGGCCGACGAGGATCTCGTGAACGGTGTGTCCCAACTGATCGACATCGCGCCACTCGACCGACTGGGGCTACTGGAGCAACCCGGGCCATTGGCACGGGCCGAAGCCCTCATCGATCTGATGTATATCCGCGCGGCGCTGCCGCGGTGACGCCCATCCTTCTTCATGCTGTTGCGTACGGCCGTCCTCAAGCAGAGCAAACAGGATGACGTCTCCCTCGTATTTCGCCGGGGGCGGCGTCCGACGGTCAAAACAGGCGACACACTCCGACCTGTCGTCGGGATCCTGCGCCTTACTCCTGTCGACGAGGTCTCAGGGTCGAGCATTTCGGCCGATGATGTGCCACACGCTGAATATGAGACACCGCAGGCGCTGCGGGCAAGCGTGGCAAATCGTGACGGGCGGCTGTATCGGATCAACGTGTCCTACGCCGGAGCAGACCCGCGTCTCACGCTTCTCGAAGACGACGCTCCGTCCGAAGACGATCTGACCGATGGCCTCACGACGCTCCAGCTGATAGACACTCGGTCCAGGCCAGGCCTCTGGACAAAGATCCGCCTCGAGCTGATCGCGCGGCACCCTCGCCAGCCGGCGAAGACTCTTGCGGCCGCCCTCGACTGTGAAAAGGACTGCCTCAAGCCCCAGATACGAAAGCTCAAGAACCTCGGTCTAACCGTACGTCATGAGCGAGGATATTCCCTGTCGCCTCGCGGCCAGCTCGTGCTGGCGCGTCTGGCGTCGAGTTCCGACTGATCCGCCAACCGTGAAACACCTGCTCGTCTATCTATGGGCTCCCTGCGCCAACCTGCTGTGGTACACGCACACGGTCGTCATGGGCACGGCCTCGCTGTTGATCTGGCCGTTTGATGCAACTGGTGCAAAACAGTTTTGGTGTGCGCGCTGGTGGTGCCGATTGGTCGCCTGGTCGATCTTTGCGCGTATCCGGGTGCATGGGACAGACCGTGTCGAGGCCAGCCGTGCTTACGTCTATATGGCGAATCACTCGAGTCTCATCGACACCCCGGCGTTGTTTGCTTATTTACCGCATCCGTTCCGCATCATGGCCAAACGTGACTTGTTCTATGTCCCCTTTATGGGCTGGCATTTGTGGACCGCCGGGCACTTTCCGATCGACCGAAGCGACGCACGCAAAACCGTGAAGAGTGTCCGCCGGGTGATCGACGGTGTTCGGAACGGTCACTCACTCGCGGTTTTTCCCGAGGGCACCCGCACCCCAGACGGTCGACTCCAGGAGTTCAAACCGGGTGTATTCAAAATCGCACTCAAGGCGGGAGTGCCTATTGTCCCGGTGACTATTCGCGGCACCTTCGCGCTCCTCCCGAAAACCACGCTGGCCCCACGGCCAGGCCGCGTCGATGTGATTCTGGGTCACCCGATCACAACTGCGGAGTACGACGACCGGACCGTGGATAAACTGATCACACGGGTCCGCGCCGTGATTCAGAAAACGCTCGACACCCCTATGGTGATGTAGTCGTGGTAGTCATGTCTGGACAAAACCGTCGTCACTCGGGGCGTCACGTGGCACGGCTTCGTGGTATCACCGTGGGCCGTCATCACCGGCTGGCCATAGTGGACCTGGTGACGATGTTCGTTGACGCCGGGTACTCTGCCGTCCCGACCTACATCCAGAGTGGCAACGTGGTCTTCGACGCTCCGTCCGGGTTGGCCCGGCACACCCCAGACCTGATCGGCGGCGCGCTGCTCAAGACGACCGGTTTTGACGTGCCGGTCAGCACCCGTACCGGGAGGACATTCGCTCCTATCGCCACGTCCAGCCCGTTCCTTCATTCCCACGCCGATCTCAAGACGCTGCACGTCGGGTTCTTGTCCACGCCTCCGCCTGCCGCACGGGTATTCCATCTCGCCCCCACCATTCGCCTCCGGACGAGTGCGTCGTGCGAGGCCGTGAGCTCTATCTCAAGTGCCCAAACGGAATCGCCCGGACCAACTTCACCACCGACCATCTCGACCGCACCCTTAGGGCCATCACGACCGTCCGCAACTGGTGCACGACCATGACACTTGCCGCGATGGCGCGTGACGAATGACCCGGGCCGCTCGAGGACAAGGCTATGTGTGGTCCGGACTTCTTCTCTGACAGCTACGAGGTCGCTCGACACCAGTTCATCGAGACGGCGACCGCGGCCCAAGCCACTCTCTCTACCCATGCGATCGACATCGGGTCAGACTCGTCTCGCCTGTACATCGACGTGGCCCGCCTTGGCGCGCCGGCTCCCCACTGGGTCCTGCTCGTCACTTCGGGCGTGCACGGTGTGGAAGGGTACTTCGGGTCGGCGGTGCAACTCGCCTGGCTACACCACACTCGATTGGAGCTCATCGATGGCGAGACGGTGCCATGGTTTTCACCCATGGCGTCAACCCTTACGGATTCGCGTACTGTCGACGCACAAACGAAGACAATGTCGACCTCAACCGAAACTTTCATTATTCGTGGTCGGAACCTCGGACATTAGCACCGGAGTACGCGACGCTCGACCCACTCCTGAATCCATCCGGTCCGCCATCCCGATTCGACCCGTTTCGTTTCAAGGCCCTGTGGCAGATTCGGCGCCACGGTCTCACGACCCTGAAGTCCGCGGTAGCCGGCGGACAGTATCTGTTTCCCCGTGGTCTCTTCTACGGTGGACGACTTATCACACAGTCGACCCAGACCGTGATGAGGCATCTCGCCAACTGGGTGGGGTCGGCAGAGCGTGTGCTGCATGTCGATCTCCACACCGGGCTCGGGCGGTTTGGACAACACCGGCTCTTGCTGGAAGAACCGGTCGGGTCGCCGGCCGCCCAGTGGTATCGTGACCGTCTTGGCTCCACTACCGTCGAACCGGCGGGCACGCCAGCCGCGACCACCTATCGGGCGACTGGGACACTCGGCGCCTGGGCCCAACGGGCGCTACCCCGCGTTCGGTATCGCTTTGCGACCGCCGAATTTGGCACATACTCCATGCTCCGGGTACTGGGAGCGCTGCGGGCCGAAAACCAGGCTCATTTCTACGCGGCATGGCATTCATCCTGTCAACGACGGGCCAAAGAAGAACTTCGTGAGTGCTTCTGCCCACGCAGCACCCGCTGGCAAGAAGACGTCATTGCGGGCGGTCTTGAGCT
>JAYZGM010000051.1:0-5582 GCA_036336225.1 Acidobacteriota bacterium
CCGTTGACCGACACGTGGCCATCAATGATGTGCACGCTATCTCCGCCACGGGCGATGATGCGTTTCACAAACAGCTTGTCGGGGTCTCGTGGATAGTGAAGCATGACGACATCGCCCTGCTCTGGGTCGTTGGTGCGGTAGGCAAGTTTGTTGACGAACACACGCTGCTGGTCACCCAGTGTCGGTGACATTGACGAGCCCTCCATTAGTGCGGACTGAAAGAGGAAGTTGGTCACGAGGAGTGCGGCGGAAGTAGCAGGGAGATGGAGGAGACTTCCGGAGAGCCAGAGAGTGCCTTGCCGTGCGCGGGGGAGCGGCTCCAGGGTTTTTGGTGTGCGACGCCGGGCAAAGAGCTAGATTGCCCAGCCGGGGGCCCCAGGATGTACACGAAGAGCGCCCACGCGGGCCACGTCCGGTTCCGCCGTGATGCGTCTTGGGCGACACAGCCGACAAGGAGGAGGCCCCGCAGCAACGTGACGACTTCCACGAAGACGTATGTCCTTTCCGGCTGGGGAGGTGAGATTATAGCAAGCCGATGGTGGGAGTGGGGTGTGCGCCGGCGATCTCGGTGGGGACCGAGCCCGTGCGGCCGGTCAGCGTGTGGGGTCGCGACTAGAGGCGGCCGGGTTCTTGACGAAGCCGACGAGGAGGCATGACGAATGGCAAAGGGGATGGGGAATCGGGTGCGGGTACCGGCGGTGGCCTTCGTGATTCTTGCTCTACATGGGTCTCACGCGACGGCGCAGGATGGCGAATCGAGTGGAAATTGGGCCCAATTTCGTGGTGCTCGCGCCAGTGGTGTGGCGGATGGTTTCGGGGCACCGATGCAGTGGAACGCCGAGACGGGGGAGAACATCCTGTGGAAGGCTCCCATCCCCGGCCTTGGGCATTCGAGTCCGGTGGTCTGGGGAGAACTTGTCTGTGTAACCACGGCCGACAGCGGGGCACAAGACACGCTCAAGGTCGGTCTCTATGGTGATATCGAGTCCGTTCCCGACGAGGTCGCACACCGCTGGGAGATTCGGTGTCTCGATAAGACGACGGGGACTCGGCGCTGGGCGGCAGTCGTACATCGGGGGATACCCGTGATTCCTCGGCATCCGAAGTCGACCCACGCGAATTCGACGCTGGCTACGGATGGCACCCATCTGGTCGCTCTGTTCGGGTCGGAAGGGTTGTATGGATATGACCTGATGACCGGTCGGGAACTCTGGAAAGTCGATCTGGGTGTGCTCGATTCGGGATATTTCAACGCCCCGACCGCGCTCTGGGGATTCGCGGGGTCCCCCGTGATTCATGAGGGCATCGTCGTGGTTCAGGCGGACGTGCTGAATGGCTCGTTTCTGGCGACGTTCAGTGTCGAGACGGGGGAGGAACTCTGGCGAATTGCCCGGGACGACGTGCCCACATGGAGCACCCCGACCGTGCATGTTGTCGATGGACAGGCGCAGATCGTGGTCAATGGGTACCGGCATATTGGCGGGTATACCCTCAGTACAGGCCACGAGGTGTGGCGTATGACTGGTGGAGGGGATATTCCAACGCCCACGCCGATCCTCGACAACGGGGTCATCTTTGTCACCAACGCGCATGGGGGAGAAGCACCAATCTTTGCCATTAATGCGGGGGCCTCGGGCGATATCACGCCGGCCGAAGGCGTGTTGTCAACGGACCATCTTGTGTGGAGCCAGCGCCGGGATGGCGCCTATATGCAGACCCCTATTGTCTATCGGGGGCTGCTCTACAATTGTCGTGATAACGGAGTGTTGAGCGTCTACGACCCCCGGACGGGACGGCGGCTGTACCAGCGGCGTATTGGCCGGGGTGGTTCCGGTTTCAGTGCCTCTCCGGTGGCGGCGGATGGCAAGGTGTATTTCAGTAGTGAAGACGGTAGCGTCTTTGCTCTGCGGGCCGGGCCTGAGTTCGAGATCTTGGCCGAGAACCCCATGGGGGAGACGTTGATGGCCACGCCAGCGATCTCGGAGGGGGTGATGTACTTCCGTACGCGCGGGAATCTTGTGGCCGTGGGCGCGAATCCCGGGTGAGGGCCTTGGGCGGTTCCCCGGCACGTCGCCGTTGTCATCGGGGCGTGGCGATGCACGGGGCGCTCGTTGGGAATTCCCAGCGCGGCGGGGACGAGAGAATGGCGTCGCGCAGTTCTACGCTACTCCGGGTGAACCAGGCAGCGGCAGCATCGCGGACCAGGGGCGCTGACCCTGGGACCTCTCTCGGTGGCATCGAACCGGACCCGAAACGCGCTCGCGTCGCGAAGAAGTCGGTGCTGGCCACGAGAAGCATTTCGGTCGGGGCCACGGGAACGCCGCTCGCGCTCAGAAGTGTGACCTGCGGCTGATCCCCGGTGCAGGAAACGCGCACGCGCATTCCCGATATGCCGGGGAGTCCGCCGCGACCGCGGACAACGAGCCGTTCGAAGACGTCGGCCAGTTCGGCGCTGGTCATCGGTAGCGTGACGATGCGGTTGTCGAATGGAAATACATCGTAGAGTGTGCCTCGCGTCAGTGGACCGCGCGGCAGATCGGCGCGCAGACCACCGCGGCGGGCGCCCATCCCGATAGCGACGTCCGCGTCTGGGGCTGACGCGAGGAACGCCTCCGCGAACGTATTGCCGAGTGGGGATTCCAGTTCCCCACGATCCCGCAAGAAGGGCCTGTCGAGGTGGACGCCGAGGGTGGCCTGTCGCCAACGTTCGACCCGTGTGAGTTCCGGCTGCATGGCCGCCGTCACCGATGCATCGGACTGAACCGGTACGCCTTCATAGGGCGGCGGTGGCGCACCGCCGGCTGTGCAGCGGCGGGTATGATCCAGGCCCGTGCAAAGTGGCTGTGGCGGAAAGATGTGGGCCGAGACCACCCCGACTCCGCGCTTGACGATGAGATCGACACGCGCAAAGGCGGCTCCTCTGGAGTAGGCCTGGACTATTGGAATGCCCGCGACCTCATGCGCAACAGCCGCATGCGTGTGCCCGGCGACAATGGCATCGACAAGACGCGGCGGAAGCTGTCTCGCGAGTTGGAAGATCTCGCTCTCATCGTCGCAGGACGACGTGTCGGTGGGGGCGTCGTCGACGCGCCCACACCATCCACCTGCATGCGCGACGAGCAAGACCACCTCGGCGCCGCGCCGGCGCAGGAGCGCGGCTTCTCGTGCGACAGTGGAGGCGAGGGGCGCTGTCGCCAAACCGTGGACATGCGCGGCGAGGGTTTTCTCGAGCGCGTCGTACGTCATCACGCCGACAATGCCGACTCGGACGTCGGCGGTCTCAATGAGCGTAGAGGGCTGGACGTTGGGCCAGGCCACCGCCTGCCCAGTCCGTTCGTCGATCAGGTTCGCCGCGAGAAAGGGGAAGTCTGCTCTGGATGCGGCGGCCTTGAGCGCGCCACGCATGTCATCGGCAGATGCGTTCGCGGACGGTTCATCGAGTGCGCCGTAATCGAATTCATGATTGCCGATGGCGAGTGCGTTGTATCCCAAGGCATTGTAGGCGTCGATGACCAGTGATCCTTCAGAGAGATTTGATTCAATTCCCCCCTCAAACGTGTCACCTGCATCCAACAACAGCACCGCGCCGCCGTCTTGGTCCCGCGCGGTCCGCAGGTTGTGCAGATACCCGCCAAGCAGTGCCACGCCTCCGCGTCCGTTGTTTGGTAAAACCCGGCCATGCAAGTCCGTCGTGCCGATCACCGAAAGGGTCACCGTATCTCGGGCCTCGGCTGGGATGCCTTGGATGGCATGGCCCGCACTTGTGAGGAGGCCGAAGAGCATAAGGAGCGTCACCCGACCGACATTCCAGGGGTGTGGTGCTCTCGCGCTGTGGCAGTCGTTCACGGCATACCTCCACGACGCGGCGTCGACGCTGGTCATGCGTGACGATCGGTCAAACGAAAGCATAAAGGGCTCGCGACGCAATCCAACTGCAGCCGTCAGCGGCGGCTTTGCAGCTTGGCGAGGAGGCGTAAGATCTCGAGATAGAGCCAGATCAGGGTCACCAGGAGTCCAAAGGCGGCGTACCATTCCATGTATTTCGGTGCGCCCCGTTCGGCACCCTCTTCGATGAAATCGAAATCCAACACGAGGTTCAGGGCGGCAACAATGACGACACCGAGACTAAAGAGGATGCCAAAGGTCCCGCTCGAATGAATCAGGGGAACGTTGATCCCCAAAAACCCCAGCACGAAGCTCGCAAGATATACGATGCCGATCCCACCGGTGGCCGCAAAGACGCCGAGTTTGAAGTTTTCGGTGGCTTGGATCAGGCCACTGCGGTAGGCCAGTAGCAGCGCGCCGAGGACGCCGAAGGTCAGGAACACGGCCTGGATAACGATCCCGGGATAGGACTGCTCAAACATGTAGGAGATACCGCCGAGCGCGAGCCCTTCTAACGCGGCATAGGCAGGGGTTGTGTAGGGGGCCCAGGTCTGTTTGAAGGCAGTGACAATGGCGAGGATCAATCCACCGAAGACACCAGCCATGATCAAGGACGTCGGGAGCGCGCCTTGGGTACCGCGATCCCACACGAACATCGCGGCAATAAATAGGATGACCAGCGACAATCCTGTCTTGTTGACGGTCCCCTCGATGGTCATCGTCTCGTGGCGAGCGACAGGCAATGGTGGAAGGTTCGTGAATGTATCGGCACGGAGCGCGGGATTGCCAGAGCGGAGCGCGAGATGGGCTGACATAGACAGAACTCCTGTGTGACTCGACCCATGACAAGCGCCCTCGTGTCGGGGCGCCACATAGCTATTGTTTCACGTTGTGGAGGCCGGTCGAGTATAGCGCCTGGCCTCTACCGGAGGACGCCGCTCCGGTTGGAGAGCCTCCCGGAGCGTGAGGCGCCTGGACGCGGAGCGGTTATGATCGGAATACGTCATGACTGATATCGAGGAATCAACCGAGCAGGATCCAGTCAGCTCGCTGGCCCGTAGCATTCTCAAGCACGTGCAGGTAGAGAGCGCGAGTAACGTGCCATTGGCTGCCGCGGCCTGCGGAAGCGTCGCGATGTATCTGTTGGCCATCAGCACGGTCGACGAAGATGAGCAATCACGATTTTTTGAAGGCTTGCGCAATGAGCTTCGAGCCTTTAATAAAGAGCGGGACGCCCAGTTGGCAGAGAAGAAGTAGTCACACGCGTCGTGGATCTTTGAATCCTTCCTGTCTCACCACCCGGTGTGCGGCATCTGTTCTGAGCCATGGGAATGGTGCAGCCAGTGGGATCCGGGGTCCCCGATCGGGCTGCCGGGGGGAGTGGCCGGGGCCGGCCAGGGGGGCGCTGGTTCTCCGGGTCGCTCCAAGAAGCGGCGTATGTCTCGGCGAAGCGAGTTGTTGTGGGCGCGCGCCTCGATAGTCGATTCCCCGGGCACTTCGGATGACCGCTCAGGGCGCCGCGCCAGTTGCTCCAGGAGGTAGGCCGCAATGGCGCGCACCTGGGGCATTGGTGCGCCCGAGCCTAGACGGACGAGGCCGTCCACGACCACCCGCTGAACTGCGCGTTGGATTTCCGCCTCGTATCCGTTCGGGGCGACGGCATCGAAAGCCGTGTCGAGCAGGGTGTCGATAACCTC
>JAYZGM010000052.1:0-9371 GCA_036336225.1 Acidobacteriota bacterium
TGAACGGCTCAGTGCAAGTCGCTGCGTGAATCCAGCGACGAGTTGCAAGCCATCGACATGGCGTATTTCATGATCAGTGTCGATGATCCACAGACGAATCTCGAGTTTGCCCAGTCGCTCGATTCCGGTTTTCCATTGCTGAGCAATCCGACGAGAGATGTTGCCGAGGCCTATGGTGTCGTGAGGGGCGGGGGCGGGTTCCCGTCTCGATGGACATTCATCATCGGTGGAGACGGCAGAATTCTCAAGATAGACAAGCGGGTCAATCCGTCCACCGCGGGGCAGGACCTTGTGGCCCACATGCAGGAGCTTGGGCTCGAGAACTAATACAGTAAGACGCGTTGCGGCCGGTCCGCGCTTGAGACTTCCGGACCGGAACTGAGAAAGAAAAAGACCGACGCTCGCGCGTTAGCGCGATCGACGGTCTTTTTCTTTCTGCAGGCTGTGTCGTCACATGACGACACTTGCCGCTAGGCTTCTCGTGGGGGGTCGGCCTCGGTAGGTTTGTCCTTTGGGGCCATTTCATCCTTGAACCCGCGAATTGCCTGACCCATACCGCGACCCAGTCCGGAGAGTCGATTGGCACCGAAGATAAGCATCAGGATCAAGAAAATGATGATCAGCTCGGGAATACCAAGCGTGCCAATAAATGCGAACACGGTATGATCCATGAATCACCTTCCTCGTCGAAACGATAAGACTCGACTACAAGGATACCACGCGCCCGAGAGGAGTTGGACAAAGCCCTCGGTCTCCCGAATCGGCTCACGATCGGGGGCTGCCTTCACGCCGGTGCGATTGAGGGCTGGCATGACCGCGATCGCCTCGCCGAGATACCGCTGCGCCCGCGCCGTTTCACCTCGCAACTCTGACGCGGGGCGCGAGGGAGCCCATGAACCGAACGACGACAACGCGACCCGCTCGAGGTCTTGCGTGACGGCTCTCAGACCGATGAGCAACCCCGTTCGGTCTGATACCGATTGTCCGCCCGCTTTGGAAGGAGCTTCCGCAGGGGCTCCTCGAGACTCGGCGGGATGTCATCGTTCAGCCGCGTCAGCGGGGGCGGTTCGGCGTGGACCAGTCGGTCCACCGCTGCGGTCGTGGTGTCGGCGGCGAATGGCAATCGTCCCGCCAACGATTCATACATCACGATTCCGAGCAAGAAGAGGTATCGACGTCCTGACCCAATGCCCATGGTGTTGAGAATGAGGTCGAACGATGAACGAGAACGCCGAGGGCGCCGTCGTGTTGCGTGAATGTGTCGGCACCCCAAGGGTGCGAGTGAGCGTGGCCGAGCCGGCTCTCTCTGAGTAGACTCCGGATGGTCCCGGGAGGTTCCTGGTGACCGCGATGTTTGTGAGGTCGCCGTGAAGTGTGATACACCGACCAGCGTATGTCACCAGATACCGCACTCTCGTCCACAAAGACGTCGGCCGAGATCCAGTTCGACGAGCGTCGTCGGAAGATCGGGATCGCCGTCGGTCCGCTCTTGTTTCTACTGGTCTTGGCTTGGCCCCTCGAGTCGCTGACTCCGGAGGGCCATCGTCTAGCGGCGGTCATGGCCCTCGTCATCGTGTTTTGGATCACCGAGGCGTTACCGCTCGCGGTCACGGCATTGCTTGGGCCTGCGCTCGCGGTGATCTTGCAGGTCGCACCTGCCGGTGAGACATTCCGACCGTTCGCCAGCACGACGATCTTCCTGTTCATTGGCAGCTTCATCCTCGCGCAAGCCTTGTTCGTCCACCGTGTCAATGAGCGAGTGGCGTTTGGGGTCCTCTCGCTTCGAGTCATCGGTGCCCGGCCTACCCGTATCTTATTGGCCTACGGGGGGTTGGCCGCCGTGCTCTCGGCGTGGATGAGCAACACGGCGACGGCGGCGATGTTGGTCCCGGTCGGCGTGTCGCTGATCAAATTCATGGAGTCAGAGGCGGACATCCCCAAGAAGTACGGCACGGCTCTCATGTTGATGACCACCTACTGTTGCTCGCGGGGAGGCATGGCGACACCGGTAGGGACGCCGCCCAACCTGATCGCGGTCGGGATGCTGAGTGAACAGCTCGACTTTAGGATCACATTTGTCCAATGGATGCTGTTCTCGGTGCCGATCGTCGTCGTGCTGATGGCGATCGTATTTGTCTATCTGAATTGGGTCGGGCAGACCGGGCTGACCGAGATCCCCGGGACCGACGAGATCATTCGCCAGCGGAAGCGGGCGCTCGGGCCCTGGCGACGTGGGGAGATCAATGCGCTCGTTGCGTTCGGGGTCACGGTATTTTTCTGGATCGGTCCCGGTGTGTTGGCGCTCGTGCTAGGAGCGGAGCACCCCGTGGCCCGGTCGGTGCTCTCGAGCATCCCAGAAGCGGTAGCGGCCTTGATCGGGGTGGTCTTACTCTTCGTGTTACCGAACAGCAAGACCGAGCCGAGCACCATTACGTGGAAACAGGCGGCTCAGATTGACTGGGGCACGATCTTGCTGTTTGGGGGTGGGCTTGCGCTGGGCTCACTGTCGGCGTCGACCGGTCTGGCGCGCGTGGTGGGGGAAGGTATCACCGGTTTGGTCCCGTCGAGTGAGGTGGCGACGCTGACGTTTGCCGCGGCGTTGTTTACCGTCGTGTTGTCGGAGACGATGTCAAACACGGCTGCCACCAATATCGCTATCCCGATCGTGATCTCGATTGCCACCGCCTCCGGGGTCAGTCCGATCGTGCCCTCGGTGGCCGCTGCTTTATCCGCTTCAGTGGCCGACGCCCTTCCCGTATCGACGCCACCGAACGCGATCGTCTACGCCTCGGGGAGGGTCAGGATCACAGACATGATCCGGTACGGTGTGCTCATGGACGTGATCGCCGTAACGCTTGTGCCGGCACTCGTGCTCGTGATCGCGCCGATATTCCTTGAGTAACTGAGTGCTCAAGTGGTTCAGCGCACCCGTGTGGCATAGCGAGGTGGCAGGGTGAAAGAGACGGTCCAGTGACGTCCGCGCGGACGTCTTGAATTTCAGATGTTCCGGGCTGAAAGGGCGACGGGGCTGGTTTAGAGCAGAGTTACGAGCCAGACGGAGCGAGAAACAGATTCGTCATGTCACCGTCGAGCGTAATCGTTCGCAAATATTCGTAACTCTCGGCGTCGTAGAGCTCGATCGTGTTACCCGCCTGGTGGATATACACGATCTCACCGTTCGAGCTTGGCAGGATTGCCATCCGGGGACGTCCTTCGACACCTTGGCGTTTCTCCACTCGTCGTCCGGCGAGGTCGAACGTCCAAAACTCGTACCGCCCGATGCGATTGAGGAGGGCATACGCTTTTTGTCCTCCTGGGGCGAGTGAGAAGGAGGAGAGCGGTTCATCCGGACCAAGCGTGTAGAAGTCGACGTCGCGTTCGGCCAGATTGATGCGAGCGACACCCATCAGACGCCGGTTCTGGACGGGATCGTGGACGCGGAAGATTCCCGTAAAAAATCCTGGTTCTTCGTTGGGGTCACGACGGAAGTTGAAGCTGAACTGGCCCAGCCCTCCCTCGTCAAGCTGTGATAGCGCCCACCGCTCCACCTCGGTGAAGGTGTCGGTGTTGAGGGCGATAATCTCCTGACCAAAGAGATACAGAAGGCCACCGTCGGACGAGAACATCATATTCGCGCGGATCCGCTCCCGATCATCCGGCCACGGGATCTCACGGAGAACCTCGTGGGAGGTGAGATCCACTTGGAGAAGCCGTCTGGGGGCGATGTCGAACCGGTCGATACGCTTCGTGGCTGCGTCCGCCAGCATCACGACGTAGCGCTCATCGGGTGACACGACGTAGTTTCGGATACGGACCTGGGTCACGCCCTCGCTCAGCGTGAGTGTGTCGAGCGTCTGCTGGGTGGTGAGATCGATGACTTCGAGGTGCTCGAATGTCATATCTCGCATATACATGCGTCGGCCGTCGGTCGACAACCACATGTCACTTGGGGGGCCGTCGAGACGCATGGTGATCTCGTTGGTCACTTGCCCGGTTGCCTCATCGACCACCAGGATCTGGTCTGGAAACACACCGACATAAAAGGTCCCGTTCCCCCCGTTCCGGGTGGCTGTTGGCTGAGCCAAGAGCCCCGAAGGGAGAACCAGTCCGACCGTGAGGATGATAAGGAGGTTACGCATGGGATTTAGGGAAAGATGAGGTCGATTTTGCGCCAGTCCTTCTGGGCTGCGGCGCACTTGCCGGTCCAGTCCGGGCTGTGATTCAGCTGGTCGGGAACGTGCGCTGGCCAAAAACACCCGCGATGACAGTCAAACAGGTCTCGTTCCACGGGCTGGCACAGCCCGGCCGTTCCGCCATTGCGATCAGCTTCCCAGCCGGGCTGGAACACTAGCGAGCAGCCCAATGGAATGTGTGGGCCCTCGGGTTGTTGCGGGGTGCCCGATCCGTCCTGTAATGCGACGACATCCTCGGCTGAGCCGGGAGGCTCGGGAGCGAGCGACTGCTGGACGCGGTTAGCCTTCTGGTTAATGGCACGTAGGTGTCTCATGACGAATCTCTCTTCAGGTGGGGCGTCCCCCCGCCGCTGTTAGTCAAATCGACTCAAGAACGCAGGATTGCGTTCGGCCAGCTCTCCGTAGATCCGAAGACAGACATCCGTCCACTCGCGAATCCAGTCGCAATAATGCAGGTTGGCATGGGTGCTCGTGCCATAGCGGGTGTGAGCTTCATGATAGCAGCCCCCCGAGCAGAGCGGGCGCGCCCAACAGCTATGGCAGTCGGGTTTGTTGGCCAAATGGTGCCGTTCGAGAAACTGGGTCTGCGCCTCTCGGTCGAGTCCCTCGGAGACGGACCCGAGTTTGTGGTCGTCCGAACCTGCGAAGCGATGACATAAGGCCACGTCCCCCCCGGTGGCGACCCCGACCAAGCCCAAGCCGGCGCCGCACGGATAGGCTTTGCTTGCGCCTTTGTGAATCTCCTCGAGGGTTTCACTGACATTCGAGAATCCGTGATGGCGATCGGTCGCAGCGGCTTCAAGGAACTCATTGGCGAGCGTTTTGAACTGCCCGACCATGTGGTCGAATCCGGAGCCGTCGAGTGCATGGTCGCGGTTGGGTGACGTGGTCACTGGGGCGAAGCCGACCTCCTGGAAACCGATTTCATCCGTCAGGTGTCGGAAGATCGTGACGACATCGCTCACCTGTGAGGTCAGCGTGACTCGGGCTCCGATCGGTCGACTGTGATGCCGTGCGAGTAGCGCTTTGACCCTGGGCAAGACGACGTCGTAGGACGGGCTGCCATCGTGAAAGACACGAAAACGGTTCTGGAGCTCGCGTGGGCCGTCCATGGACACCGTCACGGCGATGTCTTCATCGGCCAAGAAGTTGATCATGTCCTCGGTCAGGAGGGTCGCGTTGGTGGTCAGGTTGAACTCGACGTGTTTGTGGCGGGCCGACGCCTGGGCTCGCGCGTAGGGTACCACGCGACGCAGAACCGGATAGTTCATCAGGGTCTCGCCGCCAAAGAAGCTCACGTGCACGACCCGGTTGTCCCCCGATTCGTTCATCAGGAGATCGATGCCCTGGCAGGCCGTCTCCTCGCTCATAAACTTGGGTTGCGCCCCGGTCGCCGTGTCGACGATTTTATCCTCGCTGTACTCGTAGAAATAGCCACAGCTTAAATTACACTGATTCGTCACGTTGAGGACCGCGGTCGTCAACGGAACGGACGGCACGGCTGGGACCGGAGTCAAGGGGATGACCGGGGCCGGTCCCACGTTGCTCGTCAGCCGTATCGCCTGCACCTGTTCCAGTTCCTCGAGGGTCTGGTCCAGATCGAGGTCGGGAAACCTGGCGCTCATCGTGTCGAGTAGTTCCTGGCGCGGGAGCGGACGGTCCGCCAGTGCATCAAGCAAGGCCTGCGCCGGCTCGTCAAGCGCGAAGACCGCCGCGCTCGGCACCAGATAGAGGAACTGTCGGTCTGCGGCCGCAAATGTGTGGTACTCGCCGCGAGAGAGGTACGTCATGGTTGCTCCACCGCGGACGGATCCCACCGCATGTATAGAGGAACCGTCACCAAGAGGTGGCCGCGTGCCCGCAATTCGTTCTCACCCCTCGGGTCGACCGGGTAACTGGCCACGACCCAGACGTCGCCCACGTTGTTACGGTCCCCGCTTCGTTCTGGGTTTGGCCCGTCGATCGCCGGGTCAAAACGACCCGTATCGTCGATGTGGCCGACATAGTCGAGATCATCATCGCCGACCGTGACGGCATATTCTTCGAGTGACCACCGAACGTCGACGACGCCCAGATCAATGTCATCTTCGGTGTTGGGCTCATTGTCTGGCCCGTTGTGGTAGGCCTTGGCCTCGAACTGCTGGTATTGCTTCGGAAACTGGCCGCCCCCGACCCGAGCCATGCCCGCGGCGGGCGTCACGCCGATCCGATGCACGGTGTCATAGACCGTCAGGGCGTTGGCGACCGCGGTTTGCCCAAGCACGAGGTCGCGTCGACCGACCGTGGCATCGGCATCGACCTGCACGGCAATGTCGATCCACTCGCCGGTGCCGCCCTCGACACTCAGCACCGTCACGCCAGGACCAAGGTCGATCGCGGTCGCGGGTGTCGGGAGTGACAAGCTGAGGCCATACACGCGAATCGTCTGGGTCGTGTCGACCGCTAACGCCGTCGGGTGGACTCCGGCGACGGTTGCCGCGCCGGTGGCTCGTTCAAGTGTGATGTCCAGGCCGTCCTCGTCGTAGGCGCCGGCAAACCATCGACCGGTCATGGTGCGCCAATCGCGCTCGACGAACATCACCTCACGCAGACCATCTGCATCCACGTCGTCCACGAATGAGCGACCACGCCATTGGAAGCCGGTATAGATGACGGCCCGTCCCGTGCGTGTGACCCGTCGTCCGTCGCGGGCATAGACATAGGTTGTTGAGGTGGTGAACTCATCGTCGGTGTCCGGGACCGGCGTGATCGTGACGCGACCATATACACCACCCAGACCAGGGGCATGCCCGCGGAGTAGCCAGGTGCCACCCACCCGAGCCGGTCGCATCGTGGCCGCCCAGGCGGACCACTCGGTGGTGTCGAGTGGAAACCGTTCACTGAGATGGGTCACGGCTTGGTCGACGGGCTCTGGCTCATCGCTGGGCGCGCCGCCGCGACGGAACGCTTGAAAATCGGTGAATGGGTAATAGCCCCGGTGCATCGCCATCAGGAGGCGCCACTCTTCCTCTGTGCGTCGCTGGCTGATGACCCGACCCATCGAGTGACATTGCGTGCACGTATTCTGCACGTCCGCGTCCTCGTAGGGCTGGTCGTCCGCGCGCCGCTCCACCTCGTAGGCCGCCTGACGCGCCTCCTCGGGGGCCAGACCGAGATGGTTGGCAAGATACCGTACAACCTCGCGAGCTGTTTCTGGGGTCAGGGCCACATCGTTCAGGGTTACCATTCGACGAATGGTCTGTTGCCACCCCTCCGGGGTCGTGCGTCGAAATGAGATCCGTGACAGCCGTCCCTCGTCGTCAGCCTGATGACAACGGCTGCATGCCTGTCGCACCGTTGGATCGTCGATCGGAATACCGCTGTCGGTCGGTTGGGCGGTCGTGGTCGAAGCGGCCAACATCCAGAGCAGCCACAAGCAGTGCACGCGTGACATTCGAGATAGAAACATGATGGGAAACTCCGTCGCGGTCCCTTTGTAGCACAGACTGGTCACGGTGTCAGGCCCATACAAGTGCTCGTTTGGCGACGAGGACGGCGAAGGCGCTCAAGAAGTCGCTCAGCGAGACGGGGGGGCATGCCTGGTTGTAGGCCTCGTAGAGGTCCGGCACCTGGTGATAGTGCGGTGCCAACTCCATGATCTGCAGGAGGTCGACTCCACGCAGGTATCGGACACCCTGTCCGCTGGGTGGCCAGCCCGAACAGAGCAATTGATCTTGCAGGACGACCCGCTGCACGGTGATGACTGGCGCAGACGCGATTTGAACGTCGTCACCACGGCGGAGCGTAAAGGCGCGGCTTCGACGGATCTGTTCAAACGCAGTTCTGACCTCGTCGTCGACCCGCAGCGCCTCGACCAGGTGTTCAGATACGGTGGACGACTCGTCCAGTGACTCAGTGTGCTCGGAGCGCCCCGTCCAGAACGGATGGCGGTGGCCGCCAGCACCGCTGCCAAAGAACGCTGCTGATTGACGGCTCAACGCGTCGTGTACCTCGCGTTCTCGGCGGTTGTACAGATCCAGGGCCATTCCAGCGAGGGCAGGGTCCGTGAGTGATGTGTGCGCGACGACCGCGGCGAGCCAACCCGACGCGAGGGCCTTCTTGACCCCGAACGATGACAGCGGGTCGATGAATGAGCCGGCGTCGCCCACCAAGAGCCAGCCCGGTCCCCCGTAGGTCGACGCGTGATAGACCGACGCGTCGCATGCCCAGGCGGGACTGTGCTGTACGGCTTCGGCCAACGCGCGCCGGAGCACGGTTGTCTTGCGGAGCTCCGCCTCATAGCAACCCGCGATCGAGGAGCCTCGTTCTAGCTGGGTAGCCCGTGGGTCGACCATCACCGTGACAAATCGTCGTTCGTGGTTGACCGGAACCGACCATGCCCACCCGTCACCGTAGCTCTCAACCAGCGTGTCGTAGTGGCCGTTCACTCGCCACGGCATCAGACCGCGCCAGCTCGCGACCAGCGCCAGCGTCGTCCGATTCGCTGGGTGCTCGCGATAGCCGCGCCGTGCGATGACTCCGGCCCGACCTGAGCAGTCTAGGACAAAGCGAGCCCGCACGCGTTGCGGTGTGTCGCGATAGTTGTAGCCCACCGTGATCTGATGAGACTCAGCTGGGGTCTCATTCGGTGGGAGCGTTGCCTCCCGAACGGTGGCGCCGACCCGGACATCCGTTCCCGCATCGAGAGCAAGCGCCTGTAGTACCCGATCAAAGTCAGCCCGCAAAACTTGAAGGCCGGAGCGGCCGTGGTCGAAGCGGGTGGTGCGCGACTGCTCGTGGCCCCAATACACCGTGTTGCCTTCGTGTCGAAGAAACCCGGCGGTGTCGATCGCGTCCTTTGCCCCAAGCAGGTCAAACAGTTTGTCGCAACTTGGGGGGAGCGACTCGGCCAGGGTTCTGTCAACCGGCTGGTGACTGGTCAGTAGTTGGACGGAGTGTCCCCATCCGGCCAAGAGGCGAGACGCGGCCGTCCCGGCCGGGCCTCCGCCGATGACTACGACGTCATAAGAACCTGCCATCACCAGTCAATTCTGCCCGATTCTTCCGCGGACGACACCCCACTGCTTCAGGCGGTCGACGTGGTCCTGGGCTCATTCCTCTTCACTGCTCGACTCTGATTCCAATTCAGCATGGTGGCGTTGTCACCGCACTTCTGGGCGAATCCTGGCAGCTACCTGC
>JAYZGM010000053.1:0-10127 GCA_036336225.1 Acidobacteriota bacterium
ATCCTGGGCGACTGAGGGCAATGAGATAACCCACGACCGCCAGAATCGTCAGTCCTCGCATCGTTTGGAGCCACGGCAGGGGCGCCGGATATCTGAGCCACCCCGCCACAAGCCATGCGCTATCGATGAGTCGAAGCGTAAAGCGACGAAAGAACTCGACATCCAGCGCGCGTTCCAGATCGGTCAGCGTCAGCAGATAGCGCCAATACTCGACCAAACGTGAGAACTCCTCACCAAACCACAGAGCAGCCACTCCTCCTAGTACGGTGAGCGTGGCCAAGACCATCCCAAGCGTCGACACCAAGGCCCGTCTCATCTCAGGGCGGCCACCCGTTTGACCAACCAACGCGGCGCCGACGAGGACAACACTGCCCGAAACGGAAAATCCTTCGACCCGCATCCGAGCCGCCCACCACCACATCACGGCGGCGCATAGATTGACGACCACCGCCGCGTTGACCGCGGTCGACATCAAAACAAACTGCCGTATACCGCGGTCACCAGTGCCGTCCCCAGGGCGACATGCTCTCCAAACAGGAGTCTCGTGCCGGCCCAGATACACCACACAGTTAGACTGGCCCAAAGCAACGCCATCCATCGGAGAACGTAGGCTTGCCCAACCAGCGTCTCAACCCCCGTCAACTTGAGGACCCCAGCCCCCAGCAAATAGTAGACTGGCCGTGACGTGCTCACCGGCCAAACATGGTCCCGGATGGCATCAAAGGTATCGGGAAATGGAACCGGTTCTAGCTCGCCATAATGACGCCACTAGCCATGCGTCTTCATCGACTCCAGAATCTGCCACTCCAAGACCGGGTCCCGGCGTTCATCGAGATCAAGCCGCGTCTGCCGCCCGAAAATGTGGGCGAGTTCGAAGTGCTGTGGCTCATCGGGATGTTGCCACGGCGGAACAATGGCGATGGAGAACGCCCCACGGAGCAGGAACACTGCGACAACGAGCGCGAACAAACGTCCCGGCGAGATGGCGGGGTGGGCGGGCGGCCCGGTCACCGTCGTTCCCCGCCCTGGTCTTGAACGACACCCGTCCAGTTGCGCCTGGCCGCCAGTGCGACTATCGTAGAGTTCGTTGCGCAGCGTGACATGCCTTTTAGTCTTCTCTCATTCCTCGGTCTTACGCGCGCCGAACACCTACAGACCGTGAGCGCCAGGACCGAAAGCTTGAAGCACCAGGTTGCTGAGTTCAAGATACAATTGCGGACTCAGCGTCAGGAAGTCGAACGCTGGAAACGCAAGGCCGAAGAAAGCGCGACACGGCTCGATAAGGCGGCCCGCGAAACAGCGCGATGGAAACAGAAAGACGCGGGGCATCGTAAACAGCTCAGCGACCTGACGGCGAAATTCCGACGACTCGAGGACACCGAACGTCACGTTGCACTGGCCAGGACCCACCTCCTCACCATGGAGACCAAACTCGATGTGGTGGAGGGCGCCATCAACGTGCTGGACCGCCGCACTCGTAGCGACACCATCGCGGACACGTCTCAACCCGAGAACGCGTCCACCCCCGAGCGTTCCGGTTGACCTTTCCGTGGCATCGAAGCGTCCGATACATCGTACCAATCCTGCCGTGGCGCCCCCACCGGTGACAGTGTGCGTTAGTCTTCGGGAACGCCCTCTTCAATTCTTCCAGCAGGTCCCAAGGACATGGCCAAAACACCACGCCTGACCATCGTGGTCACTGGTCGCAACGACGACTACGGCGGTGACTTCGCACGTCGGTTCATCCGAGCGCAAACATTCAACCTCGAGCAGCTCCATCGACACGCCATGCCGGTAGAGCTAATTCTGGTCGAGTGGAACCCGGTCACGGACCGCCCACTCTTGGCGGACCTGCTCCTCGAACAGCTACCGGCCTCGCTGTCCGAGCTCACGCGGGGTTTTGTCGTCGACGGCCGGTATCAGCACGCTTTGAGTCTGAACCCCGAGCTCCAGTATCTCGAGTTCATCGCAAAGAATGTCGGGCTACGACGCGCGACGGGGCGGCTGGTCCTGGCCACCAATACCGACATCTTCTTCAGTCGAGCCCTAGTCGAGAGACTCGTCTCCGACACCGTGCACGACGAACGGGTGTATCGTGCCAACCGCATCGACCTCAAGCTTGGAATCGACGAGAGCACGATTCACCATGACCTACTAGAGAATCCAGCCAACCATGTTCCCCGAGCCCCAATTGTCTCGCCACTCTACGCCGGGGCGGCCGGGGACTTCATCCTGCTCGACCGTCACACGATGACGCGGTTGCGGGGGTTCAATGAGGTCTATCGGTTGGCGCGGATCGGGGTGGACCACAACTTTCTGGTCAAGGCGCATTCGAGTGGGATCCCCATCGAGGACGTTGGTGCACCCGTCTACCACGTGAGCCACATGACGAGCTTTCAGGTAGCAAAACACCTGGCGGGACCGAACGAAACTCAGCGGCTCTGGGGTCGACGCGACTGGCACAACCATCACGTGATCTACGACAATCCGGATGGGTGGGGCTTGAACGAGGCCCCGGTCACCCAAATCGGCGACCGGATCTGGCGACTCGGCTTCGACTGGAACGCGGTGGCGCCGCTGGTCGATTTGGACCGGATCGTCTTGCCGGGAATGTCGACCGACAGGGCCGAGCCAACGTAATTGCCTCCGGTCGCGAGGACCAGTTACGGGTCACCTCGTGGCTGACTCGACAGCGAGGGCGCGCTGATGACGATACGCCTCCACCATTTCGACGAGCCCGTCCCGCAGCGACACCGTGGGCTCGTATCCCTCTGTCATCACCCTCAAACGGGTGGCGTCAGCGACACGACTGAGTAACCCTTCGGGTTTGCTGGCGTCGTACACGATTTGCGGACGGTGGTTGACGATCTCGCAAATCAGCTCGACGAGCTCCGCGACACTCGTCTCGGTTTCGAAGCCCAAGTTGATCGGCTCTCCGTGAATGTCGCGCTCCACCACGAGACACATAAGCTTTGCGAGCTCTCGCGCGTGGATAAAGTTTCGCCGTTGACGGCCACTACCCCAGACGACCAGCGGGTCCTCGCCGTCAACAATCCTCTGTACGAGGGCCGGGATCACATGCGCTCGCGAACGAGACCGCCAGCGATACCGTCCTCCATACACGTTGAAGGGCCGGACGATCGACACCTGCATGTCGTAATCACGTCCGTAGTACAGTCCAGCCAGCTCTGCGATCCGCTTGGCCCACGCATACCCGGCGTTGTCTGGTTCGGGCTCACCTGTGATGGCGCTGGTTTCGGTGAGCGGGGTCTCGGTCTCCCATGGATACACACAACTCGAGCTAACCACGAGATAACGGGCGACATTATTGACCCGCGCCGCGTCGAGCGGGACCAGCGTCGACAACAGATTCTGTGTGAGCATCTCTCCGTGGTGCGCGCTGCTGTACCCGATCCCCGATACCGACGCGGCGAGATTCATCACAACATCTTGGCCACGGGTCGCGGATTCAGCCTGTCCGCGGTCACGCAGGTCGCCCTCGATAAAATGGATATCCGACCTAACAGACGCAAGCGTGCTCACCTCCCCCGTTTCGAGATTATCGATAACGGTCACGATGGCACCGAAGTCCACGAGTTCGGGCACAAGATACGAACCGATGAACCCGCATCCTCCCCCAACCAACACCCGCCGAGCGTGCCAGAATCCCGTGTCACTCATGCTTACGCTCTACCTCCACCCGCTGTCGTACGCTCTCTATGACCGGTCTCTGAGCGCCTCCTCCCCGGCCCAGGTAACACCGCTCCTCCTGAGCGCGGCTGCGACACCGAACTCAACTCTGCATCGGCCACAAGGAGCGCTCCCCTCGATCAGCACCTCCAGCAGGCCGATACCCGCGACCAGCGTGGCGACACCGGTGCGGAGACCTCGCCGCGAGACATCGTCCACGCCGCGACGCTTCAGGACGCCAACAACCTCAGTCCCTGCAACGACGAGTCGCAACACGCCGACAAGGGCGTAAACACTGGGCTCCCTGTCGAGCTTTCACGGAAAAGAGCGTAGAAGGGGGAGCGCGCGAGCAAGAGGAGCCCCCGACAAACGGACGCCGTACGCTGACCACCGCCACAGCCACGCATACACCGAGAAAGATCACCGAATGCGCCGGCGTGAACGTCCCACCCTCACCAACCCGACACCTGACCACCGATACGACGAATCCCGAGATACATTCCGCACGGGACCAGCCGACACCCCAGGAGCAACAGCAATAGGGGCGCGTTGAGACGACTCCGTTTTGGCCGAGACAAAGCTCGCCACTGCATCGTCGTGCACGCGAAGGCGAGCGGTCCCCGCCGCTCGCCGTAAGAAACTGACGGGAGTGAGAGCGTTTGCCAACAAGGGGGATGCCGAGCCGCGCCAGCTGAAAACCGGCCGCGACCAGGCGAATAAGTCGGTCCCAGCCGAAAAGCACCGACCGGCGGGCGCGATACCCTCCACCCGCTCGAAGGCGGTGCGCCGGAACAAGACCCAGGAGTGCGCCAGCGGATTGTAGTAGACCAGCTCACCGCCTACGTCATGTGCGACAAGGGCCCGCCGCCACAATCTCACTCGCTGACGGTGACCGTCTGCGGTTCTCGTCAGCCGTCGAAGCGTCTGGTAGTGACGAGGCGTGACCGGACAGACTCCGTCCCCGTCGATCACACCGCAACCCATAGTAAAAAGGTGGCTTAGACCCATCGTTCATGCCATAAACCACCTGAAGTATAGCAGTCGTCAACCGATCAATTGGGTATCCTCCGCCTGCAGGACATACTCTGCCTCTGGGACCGGTTCCTCGAGTGGATCGCCTCGTAGAAAGGCCACCACGTTGCGGGCCGCCCCATACTCCATACGCACCCGACAGTCGGCCGCCATCGACCCCATATGGGCCGTCAAGAGACAGGTTTCGAGCTCCCGGAGCTCTCCCTCATAGGGTTCTTCCACGAAAGTGTCGATGGCGGCACCGCCCAGCCGGCCGTTCCGCACATGCTGCGACAACGCCCCTTCATCGACGACGCCGCCGCGGCAGGTGTTGATCAGCAACGCGTCGGGACGCATCACTGCCAGCTCGTCGGCGCCCACGAGGTTTCGGGTCTGACGGGTCAGAGGAACGTGGAGAGTCACAACATCCGACTCGCGAAGGAGTCCGACCGACTCCACCCTCTCGGACAACGTCGTGGGGGTGAGGTCGTTGGCTAGAATGCGAGAGCCAAACGCCGACAGTAGACGGATCACTCGTCGTCCGATCCGGCCGACCCCTACCACCCCCACCGTCACCTGCGCCAGCCGTCGGCCCTGGATCCGTGTCCATCGCCGGTCACGAATGGCGGCGTCGGCCCGGTGGACGCCACGCAGTAACGCCAAAGCTAACCCGATCGTCAGCTCGGCGACCGCGTCGGCGGGTCCCTCCGGCGTATAGGCCACGGTCACCCCATGCGCACGAGCAGCAAGCAGGTCGACACTGTCAAGCCCCACACCCACACGGGAGACCAACTTGAGCCTCGGCTCGGTCTCGAACACCCGTTGCGAAATCGGTTCAGTCCCCGCGATGAGCACGTCGAAGCCCTGTATGAGTTCCACCAGCTGTGGTTCGGTGAGGCGGTGACCGACGGGATTCAGCACGCACTCCAGACCCGCCTCGTCGAGCAGGTCGAGTGCCGAGCGGTCAGCCTGGCCAAAGGGCACCGTCGTAATCAACACACGGGTCATGACGACACTCGGACCGCAGGCCGCCCCCACGCGCGTCCCGGGAGAATACGAATGTGGAGAAAGAAACGTCTGACGAGTCTAGGCATCTCCTAAGGGCAAGATGCGCGCAGTTGAATCAACTTTACTCGCCCTGGCGGAGATGACAGCCCCCACGTCGCGGGGCCATTGAATACTGCCTGCGAGTGACGCAGGTCCGATGCCACTCGGCGGCTTGAGGCGAAGCGTCAATAGCCAACGCCGGTGGGTGCAGCGGCGGTGGGAAGCAGCCGGGTCCGTTCGAGATCGGCGTCAACCATCATGCCCACCAATCCTTGAAAGTCGACCGCTGGCGACCAACCGAGCTCACGGCGAGCTTTGGTCGCATCACCGATCAAGTGGTCGACTTCCGCCGGTCGGAGCAGCCCGGGATCCGTGCGCACGTATTGCTGCCAGTCGAGCCCCACATGCTCAAACGCTATTTTTACTAGATCCTTGACCGAGTGGCTGACCCCGGTCGCGACAACGTAATCACCTGGCACGTCCTGTTGCAGCATCGCCCACATCGCCCGCACATAATCCCCGGCGAAGCCCCAGTCTCGGTGGGCGTCCAGGTTTCCTAGAGCCAGATAGTCGGCGAGTCCGAGCTTGATTCTAGCGACGCCATCGGTGACCTTGCGAGTCACGAACTCGAGCCCTCGACGTGGCGACTCGTGATTGAACAGAATCCCTGATGCTGCGAACAGATCGTAGCTCTCGCGATAGTTCACGGTAATGTAGTGCGCGAACACCTTTGAGACCCCGTAGGGACTCCGAGGGTAAAAGGGCGTCTCTTCGGTCTGTGGCGTCTCGCGCACCTTGCCAAACATCTCGCTCGAGGAGGCCTGATAAAACCGGATCGAGGTATCCAACCGACGGATGGCATCAAGCACACGTGTAACACCCTGGGCGTTGAATTCGCCGGTGAGCATCGGCTGGTCCCAGGAGGCCGGCACGAACGACATCGCCGCGAGGTTATAGAACTCGTGGGGACGGACCTCGTCGACGACCTTCAGTAACGACATCTGGTCGAGCAGGTCGGCCGGGCGGAGCTCAATTCGGCTACGGAGATGCTCGATCCGCTCAAGGTTCGGGGCACTCAGTCGTCGGGCAACCCCGACGACCTCATAACCCTTGTCAAGTAGGAATTCGGCAAGATAAGAACCGTCTTGACCGGTGATTCCCGTGATGATGGCACGTTTAGACATAGGTTTCCGCGACGAGCGCGTCAATCGTAGTGTCCAGTCTCGGGTCTTCGCAACATAATTTCACCGGACGAGGTGACGTGCCCACTAGTGCCCCGCAAACCGTAACTCGAGACAAGAGAGAAGAGGTCGATGTGGTCATCGTCGGTGGCGGTGTCGTGGGCCTGGCGTGCGCGTCAGCCACGGTGCAGTCCGGCCGCACCGTGTGCGTGCTGGAGCGTCATCCGAGATTTGGGACCGAGACAAGCACACACAATAGCGGGGTCATCCATGCCGGCATCTACTATCCGGCGGGTACACACAAGGCCACACTGTGCCGAGAAGGTCGTGATGCGCTCTACCACTTCTGCGCCACCCACAATGTGCCGCATCGTCGTTCTGGCAAGATCATCGTCGCGGCATCGAGCCGAGAGATCGCCCACCTGGAGCGTCTCTGCCGTCGTGGACAGGCCAACGGCGTCGACGATCTCGAGCTCGTCGACGGGCCGTTTGTGCAACGACTCGAGCCGCATGTCTCCGCCTACTCGGGGTTGTGGTCCCCCTCCACCGGCATCGTAGACCCCG
This sequence comes from Acidobacteriota bacterium, assembly GCA_036336225.1. Classification (GTDB taxonomy): domain Bacteria; phylum Acidobacteriota; class Vicinamibacteria; order Vicinamibacterales; family UBA8438; genus JAJEEA01. Next base: position 7,494 of record JAYZGM010000053.1, read on the forward strand.
AAGCCCTTGTGCGCGCGCTCCGCCACGAGGCCGCGCGACACGACGTCGTCCTGCTCCCCGCATCACCACTGATCGATGCGGAACCGGGCCCGGACTGCCTGGACCTCAGGACACCGGCCGAGCAGATTCGAGCTAGGGCGGTGATCAACGCGGCCGGTCTCTTCGCCGACGAGGTCTCCACCCTTCTGGGGGGGGCGCGCTTCACGATCCATCCTTGTCGAGGGGAGTATGTGGAACTACTCGGTCGGAGTCGCCAGTTGATTCGCCGACCGGTGTATCCGGTCCCAGCCCCGGCCGGAGAGCACCTCGGGGTCCATCTGACCCCGACCACATGGGACACGGTGATGGTCGGACCCACCGTACGGTATCAGGACGCGAAAGATGACCACGAAACCGATAGGCTCCCGACCGAGGCGTTCATTGACGCTACCCAGCGTCTCGTGCCGTCGGTGGCGGCGACCGATTTGCGGCTGGGCGGCACCGGGATTCGTGCCAAGCTCAGTCGAGACCCCGCCCAGTTCTCGGACTTTCTGATTGGTCGCGATCCGACCCAGCCGAGACTCATACAGGCGGCCGGCATCGATTCGCCCGGTCTGACGGCAAGCTTGGCCATCGGCCGGGTCGTGGCCGGGTTGGTTGACGATCTCTTCTAAGGAAGACGCCGACCTCAGCGTCGGCTCGCAAGATAACGATCGAGCGCGTCTTCCCAAGGGGGCATCTCCACCCCGGCCGTCACGAGCTTCCGGTTGGATAAGGCACAGAACTGAGGCCTCGCCGCCCGCGCCGTGACCGTGCTCATCGTGATAGGTGACAGCTGCGACTCACATCCGAGACGCCGGGCAGCACGTTGGGCGACGGTAAACCAGCTCGCCTGACCGGTGTTCACGCAGTGATAGAGCCCGTCGTCGGCGAGGCGCGACACCAACGCCACCGTGGCGGCGGCAACGTCTGGCACATAGCTCGGCGACACGATTCGGTCGGTGAATCCTTGCACGGGACGTCCAGTCAGCATCGCGTCCACCATGCGGTCGAGCGTGCTACCCAGCCGCCGGCTACCGGCCACGACCGGCTCAGCCCCCCCACCAAACAGACTCTCGACCCGAAGCACGAACCAGCTCGGGGCTTGTCGCGCGAACCACTCCCCGAGCAACTTCGACGTCGCATACACACTCTGCGGACCCGGCACCGCCGTCTCCTCATAGGCACGGGCCGCACGCCCGTCGAACACGAAGTCGGTGCTGTAGTGCACGAGCCGGGCGCCGGTCTGTCGCGCCCCTTCAGCCAACGAGCGCACCGCGAAACCGTTGACCTGCATCGCGATCACGGGTTCGTCCTCAGCCCCGTCCACGTTGTTGTACGCCGCGCAATTGACGATGACGTCCGGCGACGCCCCACCAACCACTCGCAAGACCGCCTGGTGATCGGTGATGTCGAGGTCGCGACGGGTCAAAGACACGACCGGCCCAAACGGGGCAAACACCCGGACGATTTCCCGTCCGAGCTGACCGTGCGCACCGGTCACGAGCACCGTCATCGCTGCTTCATAGCCGCTCGTGCCTCCCGGTCGGCCTCCCTCTGCCGCAAGGTCTCACGTTTGTCGTGGACCCGCTTCCCCTTCGCGAGACTGAGCGCCACCTTGACCCGTCCCCGTTTGAAATACATTCGGACCGGCACGAGCGTCATGCCGCGTTCGACGACCTTCCCGATCAGCTTGCGAATCTCACGTTTGTGAAGCAGGAGCTTCCGCTGGCGGAGGGGCTCATGGTCAGCGTAGCCTCGGTGACTATACGGACTGATGTGCACGTTATGGAGGAACACCTCACCCTGCTCCAGTCGACCGTAGGCGTCACGGAGGTTGACCCTTCCCTCTCGAATGGCCTTCACCTCGGTCCCGAGCAACACGAGCCCGGCCTCGAACGTATCGAATAACGTATAGTTGTGACGCGCCTTGCGGTTCTCCGCAATAAGCTTGTCTCCGGTGCCAGTGTCCCCTTCTGCCATCTCTTTGTCGGGTCCTACACCCCGCTTCTGTCTGCGTCGATGGCCAGCTGGGCCGCGAGCTGCACGGCGTGCACCATGCTGGAGGCGTCTGCGACTCCGCGACCGGCGATATCGAACGCCGTTCCGTGATCAACCGATGTCCGGATAATAGGAAGTCCCAAGGTCACGTTGACCGCCTCGCCAAACGCCGCGATCTTGACCGGAATCAGGCCCTGATCGTGATAGCAGGCCACGACCGCATCAAAGCGGCCGTCAAGCGCCTGTCGGAACACAGTGTCCGCAGGCACCGGCCCCACGACATCGACACCGCGGCGGCGGGCTGACTCAACGGCGGGCCTCAGCACATCACGATCTTCGGTCCCGAGTAACCCGCCTTCCCCCGCGTGGGGGTTCAACCCGGCCACCGCCAGCCGCGGACGGGGTAGGCCAAACCGTGGCAAATGCTGCACGGCGAGGTCGATCACCGTGTCAATCCGCGCCCGGGTGAGCAGGCCAGGAACCGCCGCCAGAGGGACATGGATGGTGGCCAGCACGACACGGAGTGTTGGCGAGTGAAACATCATCGCCACATCCGAAGCTCCCGTCAGGTGGGCGAGCAGTTCGGTATGACCACGTGAGGTCGACCCCGCGAGG
>JAYZGM010000054.1:0-8239 GCA_036336225.1 Acidobacteriota bacterium
GACTCAATGGAACTGGGGCGACAACGTAGCGTTCGTGCATGACGAGATAGCCACCGACAAACGCGACCCTCAGGTCAACGCCAACGGCCCGATCTACGGTGTCGATATTGGCAACGATTTCTTGCTCATCACTGACCCTAACCAACACCAGTCGCAAATGGTCAAGATTCCGCTTCGGGTCGACCGAGACACCGTGCCGTCGATGTTCCAGACCGAGGGCTTCAAGGCGTGGCGCGACTTTGGCGAAGAAGCAGTGTGGAACGACCCGGCCAATCCACACAATCCGATGCTCGATGCGGATGGACGCGTCTGGCTGACGACGCGCGTCCAGTCGATCGACAACCCAGCCTGGTGCCGCGAGGGTTCTGACAACCGCTACGCCAGCTATTTTCCGGTCGACCGCGCGGGACGCCACACCGGCTATTACGACCCTGAGACCGAGGAGTTCGAGCTCATCCACACCTGTTTCGGCACTCACCATCTGCAATTTGCCGAGGACGACAACGACACGCTGTATTTCAGCGGGGGTGGACAGGTGATCGGCTGGCTCGACACCAAGTTGTATGACGAGACTGCTGATGAGCAGGCCTCACAGGGATGGTGTCCCACGGTGCTCGATACCAACGGCGACGGCACCATCACAAAGCCCTGGAATGAGCCGGCTCGGCGAGGGGAGGCGGGCGAATTCGACCCGGCGCTCGACACACGTATCATCGCGGGTGCGTACGGCGTCATTACCAACCCGATCGACGACGCGGTCTGGATCGTGTCGGACCGGTATCCTGGCGACCTCGTGCGACTCGCCCGCGGCGACAACCCGCCGGAGACCTGTGTGGCCGAGCTGTATGTCGTACCGGCCGAACATGGATATCGCACCCGTGGACTCGATGTCGACCGCGACGGGATTCTGTGGGCGGCGCTCGCCGGAAGCAGTCACTTCGCCAGCTTCGACCGATCCAAGTGCACGGTCTTTAATGGTCCGTCGACGCGTGAGGGACGTCAGTGTGATGAAGGATGGAACTTTTACAAAGTCCCGGGACCAGACTTTGAGGGAACCAACATCGGCACCGATTTCCACTACTACAACTGGGTCGACCAATTCAACACGCTGGGGCTTGGAGAGAATGTCCCGATTGCCAACGGTTCGAGCTCGGACTCGTTACTCGCGTTGATGCCGGAAACGAAGGAATGGGTGGTGCTGCGGGTACCGTATCCCCAGGGCTTCCACAGCCGAGGGCTTGATGGCCGTATCGACGACCCTGACGGTGGATGGAAGGGGCGTGGCGTCTACGCGACCTATGGGGCGGACGCCGCGTGGCACGTAGAAGGGGGCCCAGTGGAACCTGGGAACCTCGTGAAGTTCCAGATTCGACCGCATCCGCTCGCGGAGTGAAGCACCCGCGAGCCTTCAGCCCTCACGGGTTGATGGACAGGGCCTGTCCCGATCCCAGACCCGGCCGGGTCTGGGATCGGGGCGGACCAACCCCTTAAGAACGGACCCCGCTTACCGCTCGAGCCGCTCGACCGCCTCCTGTGAAAAACGAAATCCGATCGTGTAGTTGCCGCCGGTCGGATCGAGCTTCACCTCGAACGGCGCGCTCAGATTGAGCGCCTGTGAGGGCGTCGTGATGATGCCCTGGAACTGCTCGCCATCGCTGAGCTCGGTACCGGTCTCGAAGTTCGAAATGTTGACCGCTGTGGTCCGAAGCGTCGGACCTTGCCGTGTCAGCTGGTCAACCTGCGCTAACTCGTAGTCGGTGCTGACCCGTAGATCACCCTTGGCCACGCCCTGCACAAAGAACATCGTGTTCGTGCGGGCCTGGGCCCGCAACGCGTATTTTGACGGCGGAGAGAACAACGCATCGGTCGTAACGTCGTTGAGGTGAATCACCATCAGCGACATGTTGTCAGTCTCGATATTCGACGTGTAGTCGGGTACGAGTGCGCCGTTGTCTTCGGACGAGTCTTGGGCGGCGACGGGTATGGATACGACGAAGGTCAGCAGGGCAAGGGTTAGTGTCTTCATGAAATCTGGGTCCTAACCGGGAGGCGCGGCCTTCGCCGCAGAAACAGGCAAAAGGACGAATTGTAATGTGAGATCGGAAGCTGGGTCGAGAAATTTTCTCGATCGTGCTCATGTTTTTCGCCGCGGAAGAAGACGGTGACTCCGTGTCATCGCTTCGTCACTCATCACGGTGCACGCGTGATATCGTGGGATCGTTTCGCTTACATCACGCACTAAACGGCTGGCCACCCGCGAGCCTGATGCGTGGACAGTTGGCCATTGACCACTTGCAGGTCTTGAGGAGAACGACACGATGCCGCATGTGAGACACATCAACGGACTTGCCGCGTTCGGATGCATCGCCACGATCGGCCTGGCGTTGAGCCTGGGCCTACACGGCCCTGTCCTAGCCCAAGACGAAGCCCCCGATGGTGTCGTGAATTACACCCGCGTGGACGCCACGGTCGCCTGCGCCGGTGCGACCCCAGCCACCGCCATGCCGGCGCTGAAGAACCTCGGCTTTCAGTCGATCATCAACTTCAGGACCGCGGAGGAAGACGGAGCCAACATCGACGCCAGCCGGGCCGCCGCCACCGAAGCCGGCTTGACCTACATCCATATTCCTTTTCGCGCGCCGACCACCGAAACGACCGAGGAGTTCTTGAACGCGATTGCCAACGAGGCCAACCAGCCGGCCTACATCCACTGCGCTTCGGCGAACCGGGTTGGCGCCATGTGGTTTATCAAACGGGTCAAGCAGGACGGATGGGACGCTGACCGCGCGATGGCCGAAGCCGAGATAATCGGGCTACGGAGCGAGCGGTTGAAGGCGTTCGCCACCGAGTATGTGGCGACGCCCTGAGCTAAAGCCAGAGCTTGTCCGATGGGCTGCTGCGAGACGACAAATCCGAATCTTTCGGGCGTGGTGTCAGACCACACGATGGCGCCGACCCGCGGTGCTCTGCTCGATGACCGACCGGAGCCCGGAGCACCGTGGGACCGCCGGACAACCTTGAAGACGTTGGTGGGCGCCGGCGCACTCGCCATCTCGGCGTGTGCGCCGGGCCCACGCACGACCGAGGGCACACGTCTACGACTGGCCTTTTGTGGGCAGCTGTTATGTGTGGTGCCCTACGAGGTAACCCGCGCCCGCGGTCACTTCGAAGCCGAAGACCTGGACGTCGAGCTGGTCTATACCCGCGGGGGGAATGCCGCCATGCAGGCCCTAGTGGGGGGCGCAGTGGAATACGCTGGCACATCGTTCGACGTGGCGCTGCAAGCGATGGCCAACGGTGCGTCCATCCGACGTGTGGCCTCTACTGGTCGGCTTCCGCTGTTCGCGCTCGCGGTGGCCCCCGAGCTGGCTGGGGTCCTCACCACAACCGCGGATCTTGACGGACGCACGGTCGGCGTCTCGAGTTTAGGCAATGCGGACCACGCGTTGCTGCTGTTCCTCCTGGATCGGGCGGGGGTTAACCCAGCCCGCGTGCAATTTGCCACCGTCGGCACGAACCTCTTTGACGCCCTGCGGATCGGACAGGTCGATGCCGCGATGGTGCAGGAACCGGCACTGACCCTCATCCTTGAAGCCGGGGGACGGGAGCTCGCAAACTTCATGGACCTCGACGAAGCCCGTCAGCATCTGGGAGGGCCCTACGAATTCATGGGTGTCGCAGTACGAGCCGAGGAACGCGACGACCGACTGGATGAAATTCGCCGGCTGGCCGCCGCGCTCGAGCGGGGTCTGGTCGAAACTCGAACGCTTCCGGTTCCGGACATTGTGGCAGCGTTACCCAACGCGCTCGTCGCCGGCGGCGACCTGGACCAGCTCGAACAGATCATCCAACGCTATCGTCGGTCCCTGTATCCCGAACACGTCATCATCGACCCACAGGCTTCGGAACGCGTGGTGCGAGCCCAAGAAATCGCCGGGCTCCTTGAACCGGGGCAGGTCTCACTCGACACATTGCTCGACCCAGCCGCGCTTGCGGGCTAGCCCAACCGCGTCTGAACCCACCATCGATACCAAAGAGCCTACATGCTGCATGTCCGTGGGCTTTCTGTCGGCTACGGCGGCGACCCCGTCCTCGAGAATATCGACCTCGAGCTGCCTGCAGGCCAGTTCGCGAGCCTTATCGGACCGTCCGGCTCAGGGAAAACAAGTGTCTTACGTGTCGTGACCAACCTGCTGCGGCCACTGAGTGGCAGCGTAACGCTTGATGTCCCGGTCAGAGACGTCGGCTTTCTGTTCCAAGACGACGCCCTGCTGCCCTGGCGAACCGTTCGTGAGAACGTGGCCCTCGGACTTGGCATTAGACATGTGCCGAACGCCGAGGCTGATGCGACTATCGAGTATTGGCTGAACCGACTCGGGCTCGACGGGTATGGTGACCGCTACCCCGCTCAGCTCTCAGGCGGACAACGCAAACGGGTCGCGTTGGGACAGGTGTTGGCGCTCAAACCAAAGCTCCTCCTCATGGACGAGCCTTTCGCCTCGCTCGACGCGATCGTGCGTACCCGGATCACCCAAGAACTGTTGGAATGGGTCGACCGTGAGCACCTTACGGTGCTCCTGGTCACACACGACCTCGAAGAGGCGATCAGCGCTTCGGATGTCATCCACGTGTTGGGGCACGGCCCGAGAGCTACGATTCGCGCTCGCCACCCCGTGGAGATTCCACGTCCCCGAGACGTCCTTGAAACGCGACAACATCCGACGTTCGGACCTCTGTTACGAAGACTCTGGGACGATCTGACAATGGAGGACGCCGGGTCCGTCATGAAAAGATGATATCTACCCGCCGAGCTGTCGCACTCCGACGCGGAGTGGCCTTCATCGCGCTCCTCGTAGTCTGGGAATCACTCTCGCGGTTCGGAGTGCTCGATCCCTTTTACCTCCCGGCGCCCTCGGTCGTCGGACAAGTCATGTTCATGCTGGCAGCTGATGGGGAGCTTTGGCCCCATCTTGGTGCCACCGCGGTCGCCGCCTTCGCCGGGCTCCTGGTGGGGCTGGGCCTAGGGATCGGACTGGGCTTCGCTGCGGCACTCGTCCCCACTCTAGCCGAGCTGCTTGAGCCGGTCATGATCCTGCTCAACGCGATTCCTCGGGTGATTCTCGCGCCGCTGTTCGTGATCTGGCTTGGGATCGGATTAGCCTCCAAGCTTGCGCTGGCCACGATCCTCGTCACCGTGCTGATCTTCTTTGCCGTGTTCAACGGCATCAAGGAAGTCGACCAACGACTCGTCGAACGGATCCGGACACTCGGTGGCACTCGCCGGACGCTGATTCGAGAGGTCTATGTCCCATCAGTCACCACGTGGGTCATGGGCAGCTTCAAGGTCGCGGTGGGATTTGCGTTCACCGGCGCAGTCGTCGGAGAGTTTGTCGCCTCGAGTCGCGGTCTGGGCTATCTCCTCCAGTTCGCCCAAAGCACCTACAACGCGGCCCTCACGATCGCCCTGATCATCATCATCATGGCATTCGTGCTCCTGCTATTCGCGGGGTCGGAACGACTCGAGCGACGACTGTTGAGGTGGAAATTCGGTCACTCCGCCTGAGCGCGGGCGTGACATGTTCGTTTGGGGACCCAGGCTCTTCGTTCGGGTCGACCTTACGCTCTTCGTGCTGACGGGGATCGTCGCGTGGCCATTGAGGTCAGCCACCGCTGAACCAGCGACCGATCGCCTTTCCGGCACGGGTGAACCCATTCGCCGCCGTCTGGCCGGCTTCGGTGGCTCCGCGGCCGATGTCAGACCCGTCGTTCCCTTGGGCGACAACGTCGAAACACGTCGTGAGGTCGCCATCGGTGACCAGCTCGAGGCCTCGAGTCTCAATGAAACTGACGCCACCGCTGGCACGTCTGCGACCGACGCCGGTGGAACCACATTGAAGGCGACCGGGAGCTCGGTGGGTCGGGTGAGATGAGCCACCCGTCCGCGTGTGGAAACGAGCCGCGAGCGATTCGTTGGTGGCGTCTGGTGCTCCTTCGCGCTCACGTCTGTCTGGATCGACCGGCGAGCGGGGATACCGATGAGGACATTCCCGTCGTCGGGGGAAACGACCGCGACCGGACCGATCTCGAACGACGCTACCTCGGGACGTGGGGGAGCCGGAACCGACACTGCCCGCGCAGAGCGCGTCACCGACACCAGCGGCGGAACCATGGCGAGCCCCGCGATCGTGGTCAGGAGCGCCACCAGCGCCCCACCCGCAAATGCGAGAGATGCAGCGCGCCCGGTCCCGCCCTGAGGCCTGTGGAGCACCCGCACCACCCGTGTTGAGAGCGCATGGCCGCGCACGGCCATGCCGGGCGCCAAAGCGGGTTGGTCGGTGAGAGCGAGCTCGGCCACTCGAGTGAGAGCGATGGCGTAGCGCCGTCGGTCTCCGCCGTATGCGAGAACACGCTCGTCACAGGCGTGTTCCCGCTCCCGATCAAGGGCCGCGGTCGCCATTCGGACTCCAGGGTGGAACCCGATGAGCACCCGAAGACAGGTCTCGACCAGCAACGTCCAATCGTCCCACCGCTGGGCATGGGCATGCTCATGTAGGACAACATGGTCAAGCTCGTCATCAGTCAGCGTCTGGACCAACACTCGTGGAATGGCAATGATCGGAGCGCCCAAGCCGAGCAGCGTTGGCACGCCACCGTCGTCCACCATCGCAAGACACGTCTGGCGGTCACGGGGCGACCGAGCCCGCCAGCGCACCAGGGCGTGCTCACGCTCCGATGGTATCGGCCGGCAGCGCCGTCTGCGGCGATGAAGCACCACCGCCTGTCGGGCCACACCGATCAGACACAGGGCGGCCCGTCCGAACCATGCGATCAAAACCAATAAGATTACCGATTCTGGTATGGGTGGCAGAGTCAACATCGGACGACCGATTATCGGCGCGGCCGCGACGTCCGGAACCGGTTGGAAACCACCGACATGGCGGGCCGACCCCACGCTCGGGTTGGACACGAGCTCGGCGGCAATCGGCAGGAGCACGATCGCGGCCAAGACGGCCCACCAGAGGAAGTAGCTGTGCGCGGCGTTTCGACGACCCACAAATGAAACAACGACCGTGGCCATCGCGGCCAGCCCGAGGCCCTGCCAGAGCCACGCCGCCAGGAGCTCGACGATGACGCCGCTCACCGCTTGTCCTCCGCATTGGCCGACAGTAGCGCCCGCAAACGCGTAATCTCAGCCTGGTCGACCTCACTCGCCTCGAGCAGGTTGAGCGCCAGCTCGGACCGTGACCCATCGAACAGCTGGCTGACGAGTCGCTGGACCGCGTGCTGCCGTACCTCTTGTCGGTCGATCCGGGGAAAGTAGCGGAATGCACGACCCGTCTTTTTGTGCCCTGCATATCCTTTCTGCTCGAGGATACGCAGACGCGTGAGAACGGAGTTGTACGCCGGCGACGGAGCGCCCGGCAACGCATCGACGACGTCACTCACGCTCGCCCGACCTTTGTCCCAAAGCACATGCATAAGCTCGAGCTCACCATCGGTCAGTGTCGCCGATTTTTTCCGGGCCATCGTCGTTCCCTTGCTCAAGTCTTATCTACTAACGAATTAATATTATGCTATGGTCTTGTCGAGACCCTGTCAACTAGAAAACCAGGAGCAACGGCAGCCGTGCCAATTTGGTGTGATGCGCAAGCAAGGATGAGCGCTGCCTTCACGGTAAGCACCGCGACAAACCAGCGCGACGTCAGAGCGCGCGCCAGCATCGTCCCCCCGAGCATGCCCGGACGGCGCGTGAAAGACACGGGACGGAGGATCCTGGGCTGAGTCGAATCGGGGTCGAGTCAATTCTCAACGCCGGATCAATAATGGCGGGGTGCAGCCGATGACTGTCCTGTTAAACCGGTCAGCGCCGGAGCGTCTGCAGTTTGGGCTGGTGTCGGCTGTTACCGCCACCAGCATCGCCAGCTCTGACACCCGGTCCCGCTGTTGAGGCCAACTGTGTTTGCACGTTGCCAGCTAACCGCAAACACCTGGAGCGCGACTCTTCAACGCAAGGTCAAACGTGGATTCGACCCTCGCAAAGAACATTAACCGTAGTTCGTTTGTCCTCCGTCCGCTGGTGGTTGTCGGACTGCTCTTTGTTTTCCTAATGGGAGTTAGGGGACTCGGTGGCGGGTTCAGGCTGCTGGGCGAGGACTTGATTCAGAGCTTCTTCGCAGCGACCGCGAACCCATTCGTCGGGTTGGTCGTGGGGCTGCTCGCCACCACTCTCGTCCAGAGC
>JAYZGM010000055.1:0-18152 GCA_036336225.1 Acidobacteriota bacterium
GCTGTTCAGCTGCCGCCAGCACCACCCGTTCGGTGAGAGGTTCCAGGTCCGCCGGTATTCGGGCGAGGATGTCCGGCGCCATGTCTGGTCGATACGGGTCGCGATGGAGTTCGTGTAACGCTGCCTCCCGCACGCGGTCGAGCGCTACCCGGGTGTCCTCGAGCACGCGGTCGACGGCAATCGTGAATCGACGAGCCGGGTCGAGCGCGACTGACTCCAGCGCAGATTCGACCCGGGTGAGCTCGTCAACCAGTCCGAGTGGCTCGCGGAACACACCGAGCCGTTCATAGACATCCACGACGGTCTTCGCGAGCTCGGACCGCGGTCGGAAGTACAGAATCTCTACCGGGGCTCGACGCTCGATTCGGTCCAGTCGACCGATTCGTTGCTCCACCACGACCGGGTTCCATGGCAAGTCAAAGAGGACGAGTCGAGTGCAGAACTCGAAGTTACGTCCCTCGCCGCCACACTCGGTCGAGACCAGCATGGAGGGACCGTCGAGGTGGCGGAAGTGGGCGACCTCCATGTCCCGCTGTGTGGTCGAAAGATCCTCGTGAAACACGCCAACCCGGAGTTGGCTGAGCCGCCCCATGGCAGCCTGGACGACCTCCAATGTCGCCCGGTGCGCCACAAAAACCAGTGTCTTTTCACCATTTCGTTTCCACTGGGGGGCCATGCGGCCGAGCCACTCAAGACGGGGATCTGACAGGTCGGCGGCCAAGGCAATGGTCTTCAAGGCGGCGTCCCCGCGGCCCAACAGCTCGGCCAGTGCCCGGCCCGATGCGAGCGTTCGGCGCAGTTTTCGCAGTGTGTCGCGGCGGGCAACAGGATTCGTGGGGGGCGTCTGTCGTAGTGTGTGCTCGAGCTGGTCGCGGACGTTCCACCCATCGTGATCCGCCAGATCAATCACGACCGGTTTCCGGTCGGGAAGACCAGGAATGTCTCGTCGCCGGGCCGAGCTGGTACACGGCGGGAGTGGCTCGGGTCGCCGCACGCGGTCCTCGACAGTCAGCGTGCCAAATTCTTCCGGTCTCAGCAGCTCGACCAATCGGAAGAACCCAAGCGCGTCCTCTTCGAGCGGGGTCGCAGTTAGAAGGAGCAGATGGCGCCCGAGGGCCGCCAGAGGCAGAATCGCGCGATAGGCCTGATTGCCCGCGTGCCCCAGTCGTCGCCGAAGATGATGTGCTTCGTCCACGATCACGAGGTCGATGTCGGTCTCGACCGCCTGCTCGACAAGACGTCGACGTTCCGAGAGGAAGTCCAGACCCACGACCACATGGTGGTAGACCTGGAACGGGTTGAAGCCACGGCCAAACTCGCGGTCGACGTCGCTCAGTCGTTTGTCATCGAGGAGCACGAACACCTGATGATACTTTCGCCACAGCTCGCCGAGCCATTGCACGGTGAGGGTATCCGGGGCCACCACGAGCGTGCGCTCGGCGCGACCCGTCCGGATTAGATGACTCAGGATGAGACAGGCTTCAACTGTCTTCCCGAGACCGACCTCGTCTGCGAGCAGCCAGCGGCTGGGGTCGCTGCGAGTCGCCCGCTCGGCCGCATAGAGCTGGTGGGGAAGCAGACGGATGCGCCCTCCGAGAAACGAGCCGAGACCATCGACCTCCCGGATCGATGCGAGATGTGTGGCCTCGAGACGCATGACAAAAGACGCGATCGAATCGATATCCCCAACCGCGAGTCGTTCCCCGAGCGAGTCGCCGACCGACGCCGGCCAGAGGTCTCTGGGATCAACTTCGCGTCCATCGGTCAGCCGGATGCGGCCGGTTGTCGCCTCGCCTTCCACCACGACCAGTTCATCACCGTCCAAGAGCACGGCTCTGGCGCCGGTGGCAAACCGCAGCGGTTCCAAGGCGTCGGAGTCTGCGGCCAGCCGCAACCTGGTGTCGGTGTTCGGGAAGCGCACGAGGAGGGTCCGTCCCTCAACCGCCTCGACCAGACCTGGACCGAGCTCGGGATTGAAACGGTGTGTGAGTCGAGACCCAGGCAACCAGGTCGACCGGATCATGTGGTGGGAGCTTGCTCGATCACGGGTGCGAGACCACCCCAGACGTCTCGGTCCAGGGCGAGGAGGCTGGCGAGATAGACGTCAACCTCGCCGTCGTCGTGTTGCGCCCGCAGCGTGGCCACGGCGGTCTCAAGCTGGTCGGTCGCGAGTTCGCCGATTTGATAATCGGAGTCGATGAGCCCCTGCTCGTTCGGGACCTCGAGGGCGTCCAGAAATGTACCAAGCAGCGGCTGGCGCCGGCCAAGATGGAGAGCCGTCAAGAGTGTTGAGGCCAGTCCATTGTCCGGGTTGACCCGCCGGAGGAAATAATCTACGCGGCGGTCCGGCGCGAGCTTGCGTACCCCGGCGAGTCGAAAGCGGAGAGCAGTAGCCACCGCGCGGTCCGCCTGGTCACGAGTCTCCTGGTCACCGTCGTACATCGCTTGCACCGCTTCGGTGCGGGTCGAGAGATCGAGCGCTGACCAGAGACGTGCGGGTGAAAGGTTGTCGACTGAGATGTTCTTGAGCAACGACACGCGGACTCCGGAACGGATTTGCGGTGACGGTCGCGGTTAGGGTTCGGTACTGCGCTCGGCGAGAAACTCTCGTGCCATACGCCGAGCACTGTCACGGATGGAACGCACGGCGGCATTCATGGTGATGGTTGCCCGCGAGACGGCATCGATGTCCTCGCCGACGGCCATCGGGGCCAAGACACTCTTGCCACGAAACTGTTCGATAAACGCAGGCCGATCGATCGAGAAATACCCGAACGGCTCGTTGTGGTACACGATGCTGATGTCGATGAGGGCTCCCCTCGGGTCCATTCCTACCAGAAGCCAAATCTCACCCTTGTATCCGCGGACGTCACGTGTGAAATCGACTGTGAAGAACCCTAGCCCCACCAGCGTGTTCTTGCCGTCCGGTCCTTGCGCATACCCACGATAGTGGGGAGTACCTCGGTCAACGAAACGAAACGTTTCTGCCCCAGGGAGCGCTTCCCGCAGATACGATTCATAGCGGGGAATGTCATCAGTCGCACGCCACCGCTGCGCGTGAGACATCGTGGACATGCCTAGTATGGCCACGACAAGGGTCGTGACCGGTCGTCGGAGTCGCTCGAGCCTCATGGGGTTTCCTCTGTTGGTCCGCTCCACGCCGCCAGTGCCTGGTGGATCCGCTGTTCGACTCCGGAGACGAGTGCCATCCACCCGGCGAATCCGAGCACGCCGCAGCCGAACACGTTGTCGATGGCCATGCTAGATTGGCCCATGATGGCGAGCCCCAGCAACAGTAGGACGCCCGCGAACACAACTACGCGGCGCAGATGCGTCAGCATCGTAACATTGTAGCCTCTTGGCGGCGGACACGCGCAGGCGTGAAGGCTGCGCCGCCTCAAATCGACAAGTATCGTGTGCGCTTCACGAGCTGGCGTGTTTCAATGGCTCCGCTACCTGTTGGGGGAGAGAACGTCCAGTCCATTCCCATTCTCCGTGGCGTCCACGACACGGGCCTTACTCCGGACCGTTAGTGTTTGTTCCGGGGGGCGACCACACTCGTGTATATCTGCCGCGGCCCAACAGGACGTTCACCACCGCTGAGGGCGCCCGTCTTGGCGGGTCCCCGTCTCGTGGTCTCGACTCGTTTCGAGTGATGGGTCTGTCGGAGACGATTGTCGAAATCGGTGAGATGGGGGAAGACGTCCTGCTATTCTCTTGAGGGACATCTGTTCTCAGTTTTCACGGTTGGCTCACCCATGCAATACACCACGCAACGACTGACTACGCGTCCGGGATGGGTTGGGTTAGCCCTCGCGTTCGCCATGTTTGCCCCCGTGGGTCCGGCGTTTGCTCAGCGAGACATCACACCTCAGAACGACGCCCCCAATCCGTATGACACCGTCGCCGACTGGGCCCGACTTCCCGATGGTCGGGAGTGGGGATCCACCGGTGGGGTCGATATGGATCCCGACGGGGAGCACGTTTGGGTGGCCGAGCGGTGCGGGGGGAACTCGTGTGCGGGGCTGAACCTCGACCCGGTGCTCAAGTTCGACGCAACCGGACGATTGGTTGCCAGCTTTGGTCGAGGACTGATGGTGCAGCCCCACGGGCTGCATGTCGACGACGAGGGTTCCGTCTGGGTCACCGATGCCCAGGGCCCGAATGGGGAGGACCCGCAACGCGAAGGCAAGGGACATGTCGTCTTGAAGTTCAGTCCTGCCGGCGAGCTGCTCATGACACTGGGTACGCCCGGAGTGGGAGCCGCAGGTACCGACACCCTCGACCAACCGTGCGATATCGTCGTAGCGGTGGACGGCTCTATTTATGTTGCCGATGGGCATGGGGGGCAGCTACCGGGCGCCGGTTCCCAAACAACAGCGAGAGTGGTGAAGTTCGCGGCTGACGGTACCTATCTCATGGAATGGGGGACCCACGGCTCCGACCCCGGACAATTCAGGACGCCCCACGCCATCGACCTCGATTCACGCGGTCGGGTGGTGGTGGCGGACCGTGGGAACGACCGTCTGCAGGTGTTCGAGCCGGATGGCACGTTTGTCGAAGAGTTCTATCAGTACAGCCGTCCGAGCGGTCTCCACATTACCGATGAGGACACCGTGTATGTGGCTGACTCTGCCTCATCCCGCGGCGGTCAGCATCCGGGGTGGGAGTATGGCATCCGAATCGGCAATCTCAGAGACGGGTCCCTTGACGTATTCATTGATGGGTCAAATCCAGAAGGGGTGACCGTTACCCCCGACGGTACTATCTACGGGGCCGTGGTTGCCTATGGTGGCGCGTTGCTGAAGTACGTCCGTCGAATTGACGGGAGCCCGTAGTGGCGGCGACGCGTACTCACGATCCGCCCTGACCCGGTGGTCGCGTTCCCAAAGAAGGACAATCGACTGCCAAATCGGACGAAGATTCGTCTGCGGCCGAGAGGCTGATGTTACTAAGGATGACCCCATCAGATTACAGGGCCAGAAGGGAAGAGGGTGGCACCGGGCCTGACGTGTTGCCGCAGGGGACCCTCTCCGCTCACGAGAGCCGGGTTGCAGCGTATGAAGAGGTCGACCTGGCCAATGCGTGCCGGCATTCCACACCCAGCCAGTTCGAGGTCGTGCGTGTCGTTTATGACCAGTAGTGGCCAGTGGCGCGACCTGGGGGTGCTCAATTGGAGCCCTGAAACGGTTTGCGAGCTACTAGTCCCGTAACCGGACCACAGCCCGCCCGGGCGCGATGATGTCTCCCCTGGCGTTCTTGACATGGATCTCGACGGTGACCTGCCTCGTCGAGTGGTCCACCGCCGTAACCTTGCCACCGGTTTGAAGACGCTCACCGACAAACGCGGCGCGGCGGTTCGAGTACTCGAGCTCCACGAGCTCGCTATGCTCGCCCGCCCAACTGGTCACGACTTGGGAGAGCCAGTCGCCTTGGAGCGGACCATCCACGACGATACCCTCGTGCTTCTCGATCTGTGTCGTGTAGGTCTCGTCGAAGTGGATGCGATGTGGATTCCAGACGGCGGCATTGTAGAGAAACAGGGAGACATTGGACGGTTCGAACGTGCGCTCGCCCAGAGACGCTCCGACTTCGACATCCTGTAAACGTGGCATAACGCTACCCAACGGTCATTGAAAAATCCTGCTACGAGTTGCATCTTCACGTGGGGCGCGGTCCCACACCCCGGCTCCGGTCGCGAGCGGGGGCTCCACGCCACGGCCGCTCTCTTCGCGGGCGCGCATGGGCGACGATCTACGGCTCAGGACGCGTAGTTATCGAAAGATCCTGCTTCGCGTTTCCTCCATGACCGGCTCGCCGGCTTCGGTCTCCACCTTCACGACAGACTCGACAAAGATGAGCGGGCCAGTTCGGCCCTGCTTTTCGTAGATATTGGTCAGGGTGCGGGTGAGCACCAACGAGTCGCCTGGCTTGATAGGGCGGGAGTACCGATTACGAATCCCTCCAGCCATCACCCGTTTGAGGGGCAGTTCCGGCATGAGCGCGTCGGCAGTGAGGCCATCCGGTCGCAGTTGGTCGAGTGGGACCAGTGGCTGATGTGCGTTGAACAAGAACATCGGGGGGGCTTCGTCACCACGACGGTACTTCTCCAACCGTTGTTCGGTTGCAATGGAGTATTTCACGATGTCGCGGCGAGTGACCTCGAGCCGAACCGGTGGCACCGATCGGCCGATCCACGCTTGGAGCTCAGGGGTAATGAGGTCAGCCATGCTCTTTGGGACCGGGTCCTTGGGTTGTGTCCGTCGTGTCGGCGAGACGAAATCGTGGAAGCGTGAGGTCGTCGGTTACATCCTCGTAGTCGAGTGTGACGGGTGCGCCCAGTGACAGCACACTCCCGTCATTTTCGTCGAGCGGCGCCACCATACGCACTCCGTGGGCCATCTGGGCCGTCACGAGCACGTATGGTACTCGGTCGGCGAACCCAGGGTGAAAAGCATGGTGACAGACGGTCCAGCTGTGCACCTGGCCGTGACCCGACGCGTGAAACCATTCGTCCCGCAACGAAAAACATCGGTCACACATCGGTCGCGGATAGTGACGCGGTTTCTTGCAGTCCGCGCACCGTTGCAGCATCAGACGATGCGCTCGAAGCCCTTCCCAGAACGGCTGGCTCTCGACGGTCGACGCGGGACCAATCGCTTCTCGGTCTGTGACGCTCATGCCGCTCGCATGATGGCGATCGAGCCATCTCCGAGGTCCCCATAACCGGTGACGAGCCCCACCGCGGCGTCCTTGATCTGACGGCGGCCACCGTCGCCTCGGAGCTGCCGAACCAGCTCGACCACGTGGGTGAGCCCGGCTACGTGGGCCTGCGACAACAGACCGCCGTGGGTATTTGTCGGGAGGGCTCCCTGTAACCCGAGTCGGTCTCGCTCGACAAAGGCGCCGCCCTCACCCTTGTCACAGAACCCGAGGTCTTCCAGCTGGCAGATCACCGTGTAAGTAAAGCAGTCGTATATCTCGGCCACATCGATTTCGTCATGGGTGACCCCGGCCATCGCGAACGCGCGTGGAGCTGCCTTGGCCAGCCCCAGATGTGTCATGTCCGGGCGCTGGGTGATCGCGCTCGGGGAGTCTGGATGTCCCACGGCGACACCGGACACCAGTACCACCGGTCGTGGCATGTCTCGGGCGCGCTCGGCCGCGCTGACGACCACCGCCGCCCCGCCGTCACTCTCGAGACAACAATCGAAGAGACGAAATGGGTCAGCGATCATGCGCGACGCATGGTGGGCGTCCACGGTCATCGGCGTCCGCATCAGAGCGTTGTCGTTCAGCATCGCGTGCCGTCGCATGGTCACGGCGACCTGTGCGAACTGATCGGAGGTGGTCCCATAGAGCTCCATATGGCGTCTCGCCATCGGAGCGTAGTACTGGGCCGGCGCGTGAGCCCCAATCGGTGCCTCGAATTCCGCCACCATGTGAAACTGTCGCATCTGCCCGATACGGCTCCTGATCCGCGCTCCTGTGTAGCCGGCGCGGCCCAGAGGGATGAGCACGTGGGTGGCGACTCCGGTGCTCACGGCCATGGCGGCACACTGCAGGGCCGCGACCGCGCTGGCGCCGCCCAGCGGCGTCGTGGCCGAGAAGCGAAGGTCCTGGGACCCGAAGTTCGTCATCAGGTCTTCGGCGATGACGGCACCGCTGGCGTAGGCGATGACGCCGTCAATATCCTTGGGGGAAAGCCCGGCATCCCGGATGGCGGCCAGTGACGCGTCCAGTGTGAGGTGGAGCGCGCTCTTGTCGGTGCCGCGCGAGTGCTTGGTTTCGCCGATGCCGGTCACGGCGGCTTGATCGCAAAGGCTCGTACCCCGAGTCACGATGCTCCTTTCCTATCCACCCAGTGGGTATAAACATCATAGGACCAAATGCATGTGGTTGAATCACGTTTGCTTGACTTGGAGGAGATGTCAGTCCCCGCGTAGCGGGGCCATTGAACGATTTGTCTGCCAGTGAAGCAGACCCGATGCTCGGCGGTTTGAGGCAGAGCTTCACTAGTCACCGTCGAGGATGCGGCACGTCTAGCCGGTATAATCTGGCAACGCAGAAACGGCTTCACTCAGGTGTTCTGGAGGTTCTGATGCCGAATCACCGTGGTCTCGTGACCGTTGTGGGCGCCGCCGTCTTCGTCGCGACGACCGCGCCTCTTCCGGGCGCGCAACAGCGTCATGTGATGATTGAACGGTTTGTGCCACACGTTTCGACGGTCCCGGCCAACGCCGGGCAACGTGTCGGTCTCTATCTCAGGGAAAAGACAGCTCCGGAGACTGTTGCTCGGCTCGAGGCCGGCGGGTCACCCGATGGCCAGATCGTGCTGTTCGTCCACGGAGGCTCTGTCTCATCGGTACCGGACTACGACCTCGAGTATAAGGACTACAGCTGGATGTCGTTTCTCGCCGACGCCGGGTTCGATACGTTCGCCATGGATCAGACCGGCTATGGACGGTCGCCACGGCCGATGATGGACGATCCGTGCAATCTGAGCCAGGAAGACCAGGCACGACTGACCCCGAATCCGTTGTCGGGACCGTGTGACCCCAGTTATCCCTACGGTTCGACCACGGTGCAATCGGATTGGGACGAGATCGACACGGTCGTTGATTACATCCGCGAGCTGAGGGGGGTCGATCGAATAAGCCTCGTGGGCTGGTCGGCCGGTGGTCGACGCACGGGAGGCTATGCCGCACGCCACCCTGCCAAGGTTGACAAGCTGTTTCTGTTTGCGCCCGGCTACAGCCCGGACGGACCGTCGACACCACCGACTGATCTGCCGCGGTCCGGAGTGCCGATGCGTCTGCAGACCCATGAGACACTTACCCAGGGACGATGGGAGCAAAACGTCGTGTGTGAGGGGCAGGTAGACCCCGGCATTCGTGACGTCATCTGGCGCACCATTCTGTCGTTCGATTCACTTGGGTCGGTGTGGGGGCCGCCGGAGGGTGTCATGCGAGTGCGCGCCGGAAATCCGTCATGGGGGTGGAACAGAGAGTTTGCCGCCAAGGTTCAGGCACCGACGATGATCGTTGTGGGTGAGCAAGACAATCCCGAGGCTCGCGGTGTGCTTCACGCGGACCTCGTGGGCACTGACTCGAAGGTCCTGGTGACAATGGGCTGCTCGACGCACTTTGCGGTCTGGGAAACCACGCAATACAAGTTCATGCATCGGGTGTCGTTGGAGTGGCTGACCGACGGGACCTACCGTGGGCGGTCCAATGGGGTGTATCGCGTCGGGGTCGATGGCGCCGAGACCACCGGGGAGTGACTGGATGGTGGGTTCGTACGTCGCGCCGGATCGCGTGTCTCGTCTTGGCGGGTATGACGGGGGTGGTGGGTCACGCACAGACGGGGGTGTCACCCGGTGATGAGACCGCGTTACGGAGGCTTCTCCCGGCCGCTCACCATTTTGCGTTGGTTGAGGACGACACACGACACTTTCGCGCCTACGCCGCCCCCGAGGCTGGACGTCCGCTGCGTGTTGTCGGGCTGGCGTTCTTTACGACCGACCTGACCCCCAGAATCTATGCCTACAAAGGGCGAATCACCACGCTTGTGGCGTTGGACACCGGTGGACGCGTGCTCGGTGTTGACGTCGTGCACCATTACGAGCCGTTCGGCTATTTCTCCATAGATCTGCCGGGGTTTCCACGACAGTTCGCTGGCAAGAGCGTGCTCGAGCCATTTGACGTCGGTCGAGACATCGACGCGGTGTCACGTGCCACCATTACAGTCGAAGCCGCGACTCGAGCCATTCGGCAAGGGGCTCGCCGGTTGGCTCGCGAATTCGCGGCGGCGCAAGCGCTTCCATGACATACACATTTCGGTTGCGTCGGGGCCTTTCCTACGGGTTGCTCGCGATCTTCTTCTGGCTGTGGACCTCGGTCGGCGTTGTCTCGGCGATGACCCAGCCCGCCGAGGGCGAGCCTCCTCCGCCGTTATCTCTCGATGATCTGGCCGCACTTGATGCGTTGCTCGAGGAAGACGCACAGGGCACCGCGCCGATCCTTGACGAGAGCGCCATGCTCGACTTGGCCGCGCTCGGCGTCGTGCTTGTCTTTGCGGTGTTCAGCTTTCTTCGTAAGGACGACCGGCTCAAAGTGATCAGCCTCGTGCTGTCGGTCGTGTACTTAGGATTCGTCAAGGCCAGTCTGGTGTCGGTGGTCGACGTCTTCGGGGCCATCCGCTGGAGCCTTCCCGCGTTGCAGGACGGCCAAGCGTACTACCTGCTCATTCTGTTTACGCTGGTCTCAACGGTGGTATGGGGCCGATTGTATTGTGGTCGTATCTGCGCGTTTGGTGCGCTCACCCAGTTGATGGACCGGGTCGTGCCGGCACGTTTTCGCATCGAGCCGCCGTGGTGGCTCGACCGTCGATTGGTTTATGCGAAGTACGTGGTCCTCGTGGCCGCCGTATTGTATTTTCTGGTGACCGACGACACGCTCGTCTACCGCTATATCGAGCCGTTTTGGATGTTCACGCTCAATGGCAACATCGTGATGTGGACGCTGCTCGCCATCTTGCTACTCGCCACCGTGTTTGTTCGCAATCTGTATTGTCGGTATCTGTGCTCGGACGGCGCCGGGCTGGGGCTCCTCTCCAATCTGACGATGTTTCGCATCAAGCGATGGAACGAGTGTCAGACCTGCAAACTCTGCGAAAAGGTCTGTGAGTGGGGCGCCATTGATGGCCCGAATATTTCCGTCAGTGAATGCGTCAGATGCGACGACTGTGAGCGGCTCTACGCTGACGAGGACAAGTGTCCTCATTGGCTCATCCAGAAGCGAGTGGCTATGCGCCCGACGGGTAGATGACGGCGCGCGGGGCGGTGATGCTGGTGCCTACCTTTCCGCGGCTCCGGAGCTGGGTGCGGATTGGGTCGTCCTCGGCGCCAACCAGCTGTGTTCGCCAAAGTATCGGCTCTCTTTCGGTGCTAGCGGGCTTGGTCGCACACGAGCAGAACGGCGGTGACTATGACAAAAACTACAGGCGGGTTGTCGGGTCTGTGTCTTGGTGTGCTGGCACTCGGTGTGTGCGGGAGCGCGGCGCAGACACGCTCTGTGTGGGACGGCGTCTACACGAGCGAACAGGCGGCGCGCGGGGCCGTGGTTTACGAGCGCGTGTGCGCGGAATGCCATGGTCCGGACCTCGGCGGCGGCGACATGGCGCCAAGTCTGGCTGGGGTGGAGTTTCTCTATAGTTGGCACGGCCTCACGGCCGGTGACCTCCTCGAACGCTTACGTGTGTCGATGCCACCCGGTCAGCCGACAAGTGTCGGTCGTCAGGAAAAGGCAGACATCTTGGCCTGGGTGTTCGAAGTGAACGGGTTCCCGGCCGGAGACACTGAGCTCGCCACTCGCCCGGCCGCCTTGGCTGGGATCAGCGTCCTCGCTGAGCAGCCGGATTGACAAGGGGTGTCACTCGGCGGCAGCCTGGCGGGGCGGTGGCGCTTGAAACGCTTTGAACCCGGCCCACACGGCGCCCGACAGTAGCATGAGCACCAGCAGCCACCCCATGGCTCCGGTGAACATGGCGCGGCTGAACGCGGCCCAGGTGATCGGAAACTGGGTCAGGACGTCCCACCGTTCGGTCATCCAGTGCCAGCTCGTGTGGGCAACCAAGGTTGAGAGCAGAATCGTTCCCGCCCGTTCTGGCATCACGTACTTAAATGCCACGCTCAGTGTGGGGACTAACACAACCAAGACGAGGAGCTGCCCCAGCTCGACGCCGATATTGAATGACAGCAGAGACGTCAGCAGGTGTGACCCTGCGAATTGCAGTGTCTCCCGGAGCGCAAACGAGAACCCAAAGCCGTGAACCAGGCCGAAAATAAACGTGATCGCCCATCGCCGCTGGACATTGGCGCCCAGGATGTTCTCTAGCGCCATATAGACGATCGACATCGCGATCAGGGTTTCGACGAGTGGTGGGAACCACAACGCGTCCGGAGCCAGATCGTAGGCCGACGCGATCAGAGTGACCGAGTGCGCTACGGTAAAGGCGGTGACGATCACGGCCAGCGCCCGGAACTTGCGGAATGGGATGACTAGACAGGCCAAAAACAGTAGGTGGTCGGTACCATCCAGAATGTGCTCGAATCCCATCGCGACAAACCGAAACGCCGCCTGATGCCAGCGCGGGTCGAGACGGACGAGTCCAGGATCGCCACGCAGATCGAACACCCGCTCGGCGCCGCCTGGTGGCAGGAAGCGAAGGATTGTGATCACCCGAAGCCCCATGCGTTCCAGTCGGGGACGAATCGAGAACTGTGACGTCTCTGACTGAATCTCATAGTCGAAGAGCACGTCCAGCATCGCCTGTTGCCACACGAGTTGCGTCGAGGCGGGGAGCAGCGGGCCTTCGACGTGGGTCAGCGCCCCCTCATAGGTCTCAAACGACCGATTTGACGGCAGCGAGACCTTGATCGCGGAAATGGTCGGCTCGGTCAGACGCCGATCGTCCTCGTAAAGCTCGACCTCCTGTCCCATCCAGACCATCGCGGCATCGGAAAATTCATCTCGCTCCCGAGCCCGTTCAAAGTTCAGATAGCCGGGCCCGGTGGTTGGGAAGACCATGTCCGACAACGCCTCGAGAGGCACTCGAACCAGGAACCGTACCCGTTGACCTTCGGGTTTGATGAATCCCTGCACGGTGACATCGCCGGGAATATCGTGGGCCGACTGGACGGCGGGGAAGCCCAGCACGAGGCCAGCGACGAGCAACGCGAGGACCAGTGGACCCCGTTCTCGTGACGACCGGCCCGGCGTGAAGCGCACACTTTGGACGTTGTGCATCGGGAGCTCTCTGGGGGTAGCGGCGGTCCTGGAATGCGGTCCGACCGGTGGCGTTGGCTTCATCGAAAACGTTACGCAATTCATGAGGAATACAAGTATACTGGCCTCTTCCGACAAGGGTCATGAAGCCTCGGATCTTAGAGGGGCTGACCTTCGTCCTGTCTTGCGGCTTCGGCCGGTTGCCGATTCCGCCGCGGGCATGGTGGGCCCACCACGGGCTGCTGCAGGCCCGTGCTATACAGAGGTTGCCGGCGCCGGAGATGTGCGCCGAGTCCAAGGGAGGAAGCCGATGAACCGGAAGCAGCATCTTCTTTTCGGAGCCGCGCTGGCTGCGGCGGCACTCGTCGTGGTGACCGCGACTGGGGCGCAGGAGCAGAGTGGTGGTGGCGCCGGCGCCGCGCTGTCGATGGACCCGAACGACGGCGTGCCGAGGTTTGAGGTTGATCCGCTGTTTCCCAAGAATCTGCCAAATCACTGGTTAATGGGGCCGACGATCGGGGTTGACGTAGACTCGCGCGACCACATCTGGGTCGTTCACCGCAACACCCCCAATCAGTTCGTGCTCAACACCGAGATCGGTATGACGGCCGACCCGCCGGTTGCCGAGTGCTGTCAGCCGGGTCCGCCCGTCCTCGAGTTCGACCAGGAAGGCAACCTCGTGCAAGGCTGGGGTGGACCCGGGACCGAGACCGGGGACTACACGTGGCCGCTGTCGAACCACGGCATCACCATCGACGGGGCAGACAACGTCTGGATCGGTGGTAATGGCGGGCCCGACTCCCATGTGGTCAAGTTCGATCGCCAGGGGAACTTCCTCATGCAGGTTGGTGCGTTTGGTGCCCGTATGACCGGTCCGGTCAGCGAGCGGACGGGCGAGCCGAGCCCACAGCGTAATAGTCACGCCACCGATAGCTTTGGCCGCGTAGCCAAGATCGGGATCGACAACGAGGCGAACGAGGCGTACTTCGCCGATGGGTATTTCAATCGTCGGATGGCCGTGGTCGATATGACCACCGGAGAGATGAAGCGCTACTGGGGCGCCTATGGAAACGAGCCGGACGACGATTTGGACCTTGGTCGCTACGAGCCCGGTGGTGAGCCAGCCCAGCAGTTCCGTGGCCCGGTGCACTGCGGCGAGATTTCGGGCGACGGTCTGGTGTATGTCTGCGACCGCGCCGAGGACCGCATTCAGATCTTCCAGAAGGACGGCACCTTCGTGTCCGAGCACATCGTGGCGCCGGCCACGCGGTCGCAAGGTTCGACCTGGGATATCGACTTCTCGCATGACCCAGAGCAGCGATGGATTTATCTCGCTGACGGGCAGAATATGAAGGTCTACATCATCCAGCGAGACACCATGGAGGTGTTGACCGCGTTTGGTGACGGTGGTCGTCAGCCCGGTATGTTCTTCGCTGTCCACAGCATCGCGGTTGATACGTCTGGGAACATCTACACCACCGAGACTTACGAGGGTTCGCGACTGCAGAAGTTTGTGTTCAAGGGGTATGGTCCGGTGCCAGAGGGCGCTGAAGGGACAAACAGCCAGGGCGTTCTCTGGCCGACGTCCAACTAGTTGGACGGGGGCCGCTCGCCGGTCTCCGTTTGAGAACAAAGCCCGGCCGGTCCGCCGACTCTTCGGCGGGCCGGCCATTCGTGTGTCAGGGCCAGTCGAGGGAGATGTCATGAGGCGTATGGGATCAATGAAGAACCTGGTGGGATTGGGCGTCGTGGTGATGGTGATGACTGGGACGGTTGTCGGGGCGCTACAGGATCAGCTGACCGAAGAGGAATATGGTTCCACGATGAGCGAGGTTCGACTGCTGGTCGGCGACGCCGAACTGCACATCGACTCGTTCTACTGGCCGGAGCTGGGGGAAGACCTGGACAAGATGTTCCCGATGTTTCGTCAAATGGAGGCGTTCTGGGCCGCCCGCGGGAACGACGATGCGGTCGAGCAGACCCAGGCCTCGCTGGCCGCCCTCAAAGAGATGGGTGACGCGGGCGTGGCCATGGATCGCGCCCAAGCCAGAGCCGGTCTCGCGAACTTGCGGAGCACGTGCGGGTCGTGTCACACGGCACATCGTGAGGAAACCGATGACGGGTACCGGATCAAGCCTGGCTCCTAGGTCGGAATGGCTTTCGCATCCCAACCTCATAGGCTACGGCGGTAGACGACGATTTGGGCGCGGGCGCGTCCTGGTGAAAGGAGCTCGTATGGAGAGACCGTTTTCTCGGATCGGTACTGGATCGTTGGTGCTACTCTTCGTGTGCGTGTCGGCTTTCGCTGGGGCGCAGGGACGAAAACTCGGTGAAGTGACCGACGAGTGGGGTAACGGACTTGTGGGAGTGACCGTGGTGGCCGATCCGGAGGGGGCTGGGGGCGCACGTCAAACGACCACGACCGATAACAACGGGGAGTTCATCTTCCTGAACTTGAGCTCGGGCGACTGGGCGTTCACGGCGACGTTGGATGGCTACCAGGGGCTTCAGCAAGTCGCCAACGTTACCCAGACCGGTAGGAGTCGGCCGCTGAGCTTCGAGATGCCCGTTCTGGCGAGTGGAGGCCGTTTCCGGGAGCGTACCGAGTTCGAAGCCGAGGGCGGAACGCCAAAGTTTCGCTTTGAAGAAGACGGCAAGTTCGAGTTCGAGGACGAGGACGGCGATGGCGAAGGGACATACGGAATTGTCGGTCTGAGTGCTGTGCTCATTGTGCGCGACTACGACGGACCGGACGACAAGTTCACTTTGCAGATGCCGGTGGTGGTCGAGTTCGCCAACGATCAGTTCACCTCGTTGACACATGCCGGCGTCGAACTTCCCAAACGATAGCCCGCTGACCGATGAGCGTCCGTCCGCTCCGTGGCCGGCCGTGGTGTTTGCTGGTTTGTTTTTGGATCTCCGCCGCCGCTCAGGCGGCGGCGGAGATCGTTCGGATCGACATCACTTCCCGAGAGCCGTTTGGTGATGCTGACGGCATCGCCATCGGCCCCTATGAGCGGTTGCGCGGGCGCGTTGTCTACGCGCTCGACCCAGACCTAGCCGCAAACCAAGCCATCGTCGATCTCGATCTTGCAGTGACCGACGAGCGGGGTCGTGTGCAGTTCTATGGCGACCTCGAGATCCTGACGCCGGTTGACCGCGCGCTCGCTCGTCCCACCGTGCTCTATGTCGTGAACAACCGTGGTCGGCGCACGTGGGGAGACGATCCGTTCTTCCTCCGTCGCGGGTATGTCACCGTCACGAGCGGCTGGCTTGCACAGGTTCCCATCAGTCGCGATCTCCTCCGGCTCGAGGCGCCGATCGCGATTGACCCCGATGATGGGATTCCCGTGGTCGGCACGGTGCGCGCCGAGCTTTCTACCGACGTGCCCGCTGAGCGGCTACCGGCGGGGGATAGAAACCAATTAGCCTTCGAGCCCCTGCGCCGCAGTCTCGAGGACGCGACACTGACCTGGAGGTTGCGCGAGCGGGATCCGCCACAGCCGATTGCCCGGGATCGGTGGAGACTCGACATCCGGTACGATGGTCAGGACGAAGGTAGCGGACTCGTCGAAGTGGACGTGATACTGACCGACGGGTTTGCCCCCGGTGTCATCTACGAGCTGACCTATGAGGCACGCGGGTCGGTGGTGCAGGGCGCGGGGTTCGCCGCCATCCGTGATGTTGTGTCGTTTCTGAAACGCGAAACATCCGACATGAATCCGCTGCGAAGACCCGATGGGTCTCCCCTGGCGACGCGGGTCATTGCCCAGGGCCGGTCACAGAGTGGTCGGGCCCTCCGGATGTTCCTTTACGAAGGCTTCAACGCCGACGAACATGGCCACCAGGTATTTGATGGGCTGATGCCGACGGTAGCCGGTGGTGGACTCGGCTTCTTCAATCATCGATTCGCTTCTCCGACGCGTACAGCCACACAGCATCGCGGACATCTCTATCCGGTAGATATGTTTCCGTTCACCTACGACGACCAGACGGACCCGTTCACCGGGCGCACGGACGGACTGTTACGGCGCGCTCGCGCCTCCGGCACCGTGCCCAATGTGATGCAGCTCGATACCACGTCGGAGTATTGGCATCGGAGCGGCTCATTGGTTGTGACCGATCCTCTGGCTGCGCACGACGTCACTCTGCCTCCGGAGGTCCGCATCTATGTGGTTGGCGGTGCTCAGCACAATCCAGGGCGATTGTCTGAGGCCGGGCAGCAGCCGGCCAATCCAAACGACTATCGCCCATTGCAGGAGACGCTTTTCCTGGCGATGGATCGGTGGCTAAGTGATGGAATCGTCCCGCCACGAAGTATGTACCCGCGTATCGCCGACGGCACGTTGGTGTCCTGGTTGGCATCGTCGGCTGGCTGGAACCCACTACCCGGCGTGATCTATCCGGGGGTGATCCAGCAACCGGATCGACTCGACTACGGAGACCGATACGAGCGGTCACGACAGATCGACGAACATCCACCACGCCGGGTCGGCGACATATATGAGGTTCGCGTACCTCGTCTCGACGCTGACAACAACGAGCTTGGGGTGATCCGGCTTCCGAGAGTTGCAGTGCCGGTGGCGACCTATACGGGGTGGAACCTGCGGCACCGGACTATCGGGGCGTCCGACGAGCTGCTCGATCTGATCGGGGGCCGTATTCCGTTTCCTCGCACCGAAGACGATCGCTTCCGCGACGACGACCCGCGCCCAGCGGTCGACAGCCGATACGCCAGCTTTGACGACTATCGAAGGCGGTATCTGGTCGCGGCCGACCAGTTGATCGCTGAAGGCTACCTGTTGCCGGAACACCTTGACGAATTACGGGCGGTCACTCACGACCAACGGCCGCTATTTGAACGGTGACTATCGGCGGTTGGCGCCGCCACAAGAAGACATCATGCGAAGACACCACGCCAGTTGGTTACTTGTCGCGGTCCTGTTCACGGCTCCGGTAGCGGCCCAGGACCTCCCGACCGCCCCTCCTGAACAGCTCGGGTTTGCGCCTGACCGCCTCGAACGGATCGTGGCGTTGGCCGAAGATGCAGTGGAGCGTGGTGAGGTTGCCGGGGCGGTCACGTTGGTGGCGCGGCTCGGTCGTGTGGGGCATTTGGAGGCCGTGGGGTGGCGCGACCGCGAGGCCGGCGCGCCGATGGAAACCGACACCCTCTTTCGGATTGCGTCGATGACCAAGGCGGTCACGAGTGTGGCGGTGATGCAGCTGTATGAATCGGGTGCGTTGTCGCTGAACGATCCAGTATCTACGTTTCTTCCGGCGTTTGAGGGCCAGCGGGTGCTCACGCCACCGACGGAGCCAGATGGTGAATACAGGTTCGAGCCGGTACGACGACCGATCACGATT
>JAYZGM010000056.1:0-15413 GCA_036336225.1 Acidobacteriota bacterium
GTCGGTTGCTGCGATGGCCCAAGGCCAGGAAAAGATCTTTCCGTTTCCCGTGACCGTGTTCGAACTCGACAACGGTCTCAAGGTGGTCGGGGTCGACTACGACAGCCCTGGCATCGTCGCTTACTACACGGTTGTTCGCACTGGATCGCGTAACGAAGTCGAGCCTGGGTTCTCGGGGTATGCCCATTTTTTCGAGCACATGATGTTTCGGGGCACTGAACGGTACCCGACCGATGCCTACAACGAGGTCATCAAGAGGCTTGGGGCGGACTCGAACGCATTCACGACCAGTGACTGGACGGCGTATCACACCGTCGCGAGCGCGGAGGCGCTCGAGACCATCATGGACTTGGAGTCGGATCGGTTCCGCCGCCTCAGCTACTCGGTCGACGACTTTCGGACGGAGGCCGGCGCCATCCTTGGCGAATACAACCTCAACTTCTCCAATCCTGTTTCATTGCTTCGGGAGAGAATGCATGACCTGGCGTTTGTTTACCATCCCTATCGTCATACCACCATCGGTCTGCTGGAAGACATCCAGGCCATGCCGGAGAATTACGAGTACAGCGTCGAGTTTTATGACCGGTACTACCGACCCAACAACTGCATCATCGTGGTGGTCGGTGACTTTGACCAGACCGCCCTCGAGCGGCTGGCGCGGGAATACTACGGGGATTGGGAGCCCGGGGCGTTCGTCCCGACGATTCCCATCGAACCCCCCCAAACCGAGGAGCGCTCGGCCGCGGTCACCTGGCCGAACCCCACACTGCCGTTGCTCATGATCGGGTTTCACGCCCCGGCGTTTTCTGACCAAGCGATCAACATGCCCGCGATGGACGTGCTGTCGCAGCTCTTGTTCTCCGAGAACGCGCCACTGTTCCAGCAGCTCTATTTTCGTGACCAGGTGGTCGATGTTCTGTTCGGTGGTGCCGTCGACCAGCGCGACCCCCCGTTGTTCGAGATCATCGCCCGCATCACGAAACCGGAGCAGATCGATTCGGTGCGGGACGCAATCCTGGCGGAGATTGAGCGCGTGAAGACGGAGCCGGTCGACGAGCGCGTGCTGGCCGACACCAAGTCTGCCATGCGGTACTCCTTTGCCCGAGGGCTCAACAGTCCAGGACCCATCGCGCGGACCTTGGCCCACTATCTGCAGCTGACCGGTGACCCTGAGACCGTGAACCGCGTCTATGCGCTCTACGATGCCGTGACCGCTGATGATGTGCGGCGGGTCGCCGCCACCTATTTTGCCGAGATCAATCGGACGGTGGTGGTGCTGACAGAGGAGGAGCAATGAAACGACACCAGGTGGCGGTTGCATTGGCGATCGTGCTGACCGGTGGGATGGTTTCGGCTGGTCAAGGGCAGGAGCGTGTCGAGATACAGACCCCCAATTCGCCGCTCGTGACCCTGCGTCTGATGTTTGAGACCGGGTCGGTAGACGATCCGGTCGGGATGCACGGTCTCAATGCGCTCACGGCCTTGATGATCGGGCGTGGTGGAACGCGGACCTTGACCTACGAGGAGGTGACCACGACGCTGTATCCCTGGGCGGCCACCATCTCGGTGCAGTACGACAAAGAGGTGACGACGATTGTCGGCGAGGTCCACGGTGATCACCTTGAGCCGTTTTACGAGATTCTCCGGGATCTCGTCGTGTCTCCGCGACTGGATATCACCGATTTTGAGCGGAACCGCGACTTCTTAACCAACGCGATCGTGTCCACGTTGCGGGGCAATGACGACGAGGAGCTTGGGAAACAGACCCTCAACGCGTTGCTTTATGACGGACACCCCTACGAAGCGACGGAGATGGGGACCGAGCAGGGACTCGCCGCGATCACGCTCGATGATGTTCGGGCGTTTCACGCCGAACGATACACCCGGACGAATCTGCGACTCGGGGTCGCAGGTGGCTATCCAGACGGTTTCCCCGGACGAGTGGATGACGAGTTGGCGGTGGCGCTCCCGGCCGGCGATGGATCGGGTCGTCAACTTTTGCCGGCGCCGCGTGCACTCGATGGCCACGAGCTCTTGCTGGTGGAGAAGGATGCGATCGCTACCGCCATCTCCATCGGGTTTCCGATCGATGTTACCCGAGCGGACAACGATTTTTACCCGTTGATGGTGGCCAATTCCTATCTTGGGGAGCACCGCACGTTCAACGGGCGCTTGATGAATCAGATGCGAGGGCTTCGTGGTCTCAACTACGGGGACTACTCCTACATCGAGAGCTTTATCCAGGACGGCGGATCGACATTTCCGTTGCCCAATACGCCTCGGCGTCAGCAGTTCTTCAGTATCTGGATTCGGCCGGTACCCCACCACAATGCTGCGTTCGCGTTGCGACAAGCAGTACGCGAGCTCGCGTTGTTGGTTGAGCAGGGTCTCAGTGCCAGCGACTTTGATGCGACACGTGAGTATTTGCTCAACTACTCGAAGCTGTATATCCAGACGACGAGTCGGCGGCTGGGATACGCGTTGGACTCCGAGTTCTACGAGACCGACTTCTTTGTCGATGAGATCCGGGCCCGTCTCGCGACCATGACGGTGGATGATGTCAACGCGGCCATTGGGCGACATCTCCAGGGGGATAACCTCGCCATTGCGATTGTCACGCGGGATGCCGTGTCGTTTCGGGATGCCCTGCTATCCGGCGAGCCATCTACGGTGACCTACAACACCGAGGTCGGCGACGAGATCCTGGCTGAGGATGAGTCGATCGCGACCTATCCGCTTGGGATCGCCCCCGAGCGGGTGCGGGTGGTGCCGGTGGAAGAGATGTTTGTCGCAGTGGATTAGTGGCCGTATCCGCAGATCCTCTTGGCAATCCCCGGGGGAGGACTGTCGCATCACGGTTGCATGTTCGCCCGCGATTTACGGGATTTGGGCCGCGAGGTTAAGGGAGCCGGGTCGGTATCCGCGCGGGTCGATGGTGATATCGGAGAACCCGGCGTCGCGGAATTCGCGAACCACGCGGTCATGGACCTCGGGGCGGCGGAGCTTCGGGATGTCTTGGGTTTCGACTTCGATACGCGCCTCGCTCTCATGAAACCGGACCCGACATACCCGGAAGCCAAGCTCCTTGAGCAGGCGTTCGCAACGAGCCACACGGGTGAGCCGCGCCGGTGTGATGCTGACCCCGTACGGAAAGCGGCTCGACAGACACGCGAGTGCTGGCTTGTCCCACACGGGAAGACCGAGACGGCGGGCGGCCTCCCGAATCTCGCTTTTGGCGAAACCGATTTCGTCGAGGGGTGAGCGCACGCCTTGTTCCCGAGCTGCCTGTCGGCCCGGTCGGTGGTCGCCCCGGTCGTCCCGGTTGAATCCGTCCAATACGTGTGGGGTTCCAAGCCGGAACGCCTCCGACACTGCGGTGGCGTAGACCTCCGTCTTGCAGAAGTAGCAACGATTGACCGGGTTCGAGCTATATCGCGCGTCGTCCAGCTCATGAGTGTCCACGAGCACGTGACCGGCCCCCAAGCGTGTCGCGAGGCGTTCGGCCTCGGCCCGTTCTTCTGGGGCGAGGCTGGGCGATACGGCGGTCAGCGCCGTGACCCGGTCGCCGAGCGCTGAGACTGCTTCGGCAAGCAAGTAGCCGGAGTCGACGCCGCCCGAGAAGCATACGACCACGCGATCGAGCCGGGTCAGCATCGTGCGAAGCTGCGTGATTTTGTCGGTGAGGTCTGCTTCTTTCTGGCTCGGCATAGAATGCTATAGATAGGTGTGTATCTGTCCCGTCGCCACACAAATCGGAATGGGGCCGGTCGTGGCAGATGCGCTGATTCAGTATAGTCCGGTCCCGGCGCTCGGCGACGACGCACCCGGATACGGCGTTTGTCTGGGTTCCCATGCCAACCGAGTTACCGACGACCTTCTCCCTGTTGCTGGGCACCGCCGGTGTCTTGGCCACTTTCCACACCCTGATAGGGGTAGACCACTCCCTCCCGTTCATCGCCCTGGGACGGGCGCGTGGGTGGAATTTGCGACGCACGCTGGTGATCACCGGGGCCTGTGGGTTCGCTCACGTGGCCTCCTCGGTGCTCATCGGGTTGGTCGGGGTGGGGTTGGGGGTCGCACTCGACCAGCTCTCGTGGCTCGAGTCGGCCCGTGGCGAGGTGGCAGCTTCATTGATGATCGGTTTTGGTTTGGCGTACGCCGCATGGGCGGTCTGGCGGGGAATGCGGGGGCAGCGCCATACCCACGTCCACGCGCATCCGGATGGGACCGTACATATCCATCATCAGCGCCACGGTGAACATCGACACCCACACCGCATTGACGCGGTGACACCGTGGGCGCTATTTCTCATTCTTGCCTTTGGTCCGTGCGAGGCGCTCATCCCGTTGATGCTAGTGCCGGCGCTTGACCAGTCCTGGTGGCAACTGTCGGCCGTGATCGTGGTGTTCGGGGTGTTCACGGTCGGGACCATGCTCGTCACCGTGACCCTGGGGTATCTGGGACTTAGCCAGATTCGGTTCGCCGGGATTGAGCGTCGTCTCGATGAGTTGGCGGGTCTGACGGTGGCCGCCAGTGGAGTGGCGGTGCTCTGGTTCGGGCTGTGAGCCGACCGGGTCTTCGGCCGTTGCTGGGGCTGGAGGCGACATATAATGAAGCCACCTTCATCGTGGCGCGTAGGGCATGACATGACCCGTAGCGAAAACCGATCGTTCAGCACGCGCGACCCAGGCCTCGGCCGGCGGGGCACGGCTCGTGATAGCGGCGTGTTCGTACCGCGACGGTGTACGCTGGACGGATTTAGTGCCGAGGTCTCACGGGCCAAGGGCATCAGCCTGGCCGCGCTTGGTCCGATCACATCGCTTTGGGTCCAGACACAGAACACTGTCTACGAGGTCACCGTTCCTCGGCCGCCGTCGACCCGGGTGTTTGTGCGGGGTGGTCGGTTCTTTCCCGAGACCACAGAGGCTAGCTTCGGTGGGTCAAGCTTCGGTGGGACGTGTCTGAAGCTGGGATGGTTTGGGATTGGGCTCCACCTTGAGTTCCGCCGCACGGGAAAACTCATTGTCACGTCCCGTGTTCGGTCGATCGAGATTCTCGATTCTGCCTCATTGGCAGGCCCGTTCTGAGCCCGGGCGGTTCATGACACCGGCGCCACTCGGATCCACGCTCGCGAGTTGGACTCGGTGTGGTAGGTCGCAGTGCTCGCCCCCCGTCGACCGGATTCGCAGGGCCGTTGGTGCTTGCTGACTTCGTTCTCATCGCTATCGGGCTTGGTGTGGTTGCCAAAGGTGGCGATCTCTTTGTCGATTCGAGCATCGCCATCGGCCGCTCGTTGCGGGTGCCGCGGTTTGTGATCGGGGGGACGCTCGTGAGTCTGGCGACGACCACGCCGGAGGCGGTGGTGTCGGCTCTTGCGAGCAGCGTCGGCGACTCCGGTATTGCATTGGGCAATGCCCTGGGCTCGTGTATCTGCAATATCGGGTTCATCGTGGGAACGGTGGCTGTGTTGACTCGTGTG
Source organism: Acidobacteriota bacterium (assembly GCA_036336225.1). Classification (GTDB taxonomy): domain Bacteria; phylum Acidobacteriota; class Vicinamibacteria; order Vicinamibacterales; family UBA8438; genus JAJEEA01. The sequence goes on from JAYZGM010000056.1 coordinate 5,480, forward strand.
GAGGTGGACCCGCGCGCCTTGCGACCGCGCGCGGCGTGGATGGTGTCAGCCGCGGTGTTGGTGGTCGTCTTTACGTGGGACCGAACGCTCAGTCGGGGTCTCGCCACGGTGCTACTGGGGTTCGCGTTCGCGTATTTGGCCTGGGATTTCCTGGCGATCCGACGACAACGCGACACAGTGGTTGGTAACGCTGGTGTCGAGCGGGGCGCGCTGGCCAAGCCGGTCGGTCAGTTCTTGCTGGGGGCAGCGTTGATCGTCATTGGGAGCCGTCTGTTGGTTGACACCGGTCAGTCACTGGCGGTTGCGCTCGGGATCCCGTCCGTCGTCATCGGACTCTCGGTCGTCGCTATCGGGACCTCACTTCCCGAATTGGTCACTGGGGTGTCCGCGGCTCGAAAAGGCGTGCCGGACCTGTCGCTTGGCAACATCATCGGTGCGAATGTTCTCAACCTCTTCCTCATCATCGGGCTCTCCGGCACGATTCATCCGTTGACACTCGACTGGTTTACCCAGGTGTATTCGTATGGTTGGCTCGGCCTGTTTTTTGCCATTCTGCTGGGGCTTTCCGCCCCAGACGGGCACTTCCACCGCCGGGGTGGACTGTTGCTGCTCGCCCTTTATGTGGTTTACATGGTCGGTCTTGTCGTCGTCCCGCGTATGGCGGGGTGAGTCGTCGTTGCCGCGCCGACGGCCGCGACCGCGTGGTTTGGAGACCGACGCCTGACTGGTCTCGGGACGACTCCTACGACGTGGGTGGGGAGGGGACCCGCAGAATAGGGTACGTCGTGCCGGCCGCGACCGTATCGTCGAGTAGATTCCAGTTCACCACCCCGTCGTCCGACCGGGGCTCGAGCAGCGCGAAGACCAGACGGCCAAGGGGCTGTGACACCGGGGCGACTACCGTCCCTGCCGGCACCGTGTGCTGACTGGCGGTCCACCGGCCCTCGAGACGGCGCTCACGATGTCCTTCGATGGGGCGATCCAAGACAACGGATTCGGTAATGATGAACTCCTCCGCTTGGAGCGTGGTGTCTGCGTCGAGGGTGACCCCGTCGACACCATGGGCGGCAAGCAAATCGATGACCGCTGTCAGGTGACCCGGGATGTAGTACGCATCAGGGGCGGTCTCCGTTCCTCCTACCGACGCTTCGAAGGTGCCGTACTCGAACATGCGCTCCGGGTCGACCACGTCGAGTCGCCGACGCATCGGGGCTCGGGTATACGGGTTCAGCACCTCTTCTGTTTGCCCGAGCAAGATTTCCACCGGTTCGGCTGATCGGGCGGGTCGCCCGCGTGTGACGAGCGTGGTGCCCGTTACCGAAGTTTGGTCGGCTCGCTGCACGAGCCTGGCGATCTGGTCGGCCCGATCATGAGCAAAATGCAATACCTCTTCGACGAACCGTAAGGTGGCGGCGACCCGGGCTTGGAACGACACATACGCGTAGGCTTCACTGAGGATGCCGATGCGGTTACGCAATCCCGCATAGTTGTTGTTGAACCGGGCACGGTGGTCGAATGTTCTCCACGCGCGCTCCCCGCCCTCTCGAAATGGCAGGTTGCCGTAGTAATAGAAATCCCACCCGTCGGTTGTCTTGATCGTCTGGGTCACCGTTGGCAGCCACTCCTCGCGAAGGAGTGCGACCAGCTCCGGATGTGTATTCGGGTGCAGTGGTGGCGAGTAGGTTAGGTGATACCCGTGTTCGGTGCCATTCGTGGTGTGAAGATCAACGATGACGTGGGGATCATAGGTTTGGTAGGCGAGGCTGAGCGCGCGTGCCTCGGGGGACTCGAGCTTCATGTGGTCACGATTTAGATCGAGCCCTTGAGTATTCGCACGCTCGCCAACCCCGGCCAATGGACCGAGTTGATAAGGACGGGTATCGGGGCCAATCCGCTCCGCTCCATCTGCGTTATAGATGGGCGCGATGAGCAGGGTCAGTGAGGATGACCAGTCCTGGTGCTCACCGGCCACCAGATCACGGAGCAGCATCAGGAGAGCCTCTTTGCCACACACCTCCCCGCCGTGAATGGCTCCCTGTAGCCACACCCGGGTGCGGCCAGCCGCGACGACCGATTCCGGCCGGGCGTCGGTCGTGTCACCGACCACGACAAGTGGAAGCGGGCGTGTCTCGACGGTGGTGCCAAATGTGGTGAAGTGCACGCGTTCTGAGAGGGTGGCCGCGTGTTCCATGAGTCGGACCACCTCGCCGTACCCGGTGGTCTGCTCGTAGCGTGTGCGCTCCGCCCGGGTGGTGAGTTGTGCCAGGGGGTCGGTCGGGCGGTCCGGTCCGCACCCAACGATAAGAAGCAGCATGGAGACGGCAAGTCCGATACGATGAGCGGTCATAGACATCCCCTTACCTGGTCGACGGCCCGGTCAACGTCCTGCTCCGTGGTGTCACGTCCCAGGCTGAAACGGATGGTCGCGAGTCCCCGGTCCGTCGGTATTCCCATGGCCGCGAGGACCGGCGACAACGTCGGTTCACCTGTATGGCATGCAGACCCGGTCGAGGCGGCGATACGGGGAAGCTGGGTCAGCAGATCGTCACCCCGATGACCGGGGAACGCCAGGCTGAGGGTATTGGGGAGCCGCTCGGTGGGATGTCCGTTGAGTTGGACGCGGTCGCCTAGCGTGGCGTGGAGACCGGTCCAGAAACGTTCCCTGAGAGAGAGTAGCCGCTCACCACACGGATCGTCGGTGGCCAACTCGCAGGCCGCGCCGAGTCCCGCCGCGAGCAACGCGCTTTCGGTGCCAGCGCGTTGGCCGCGTTCGTGACCGCCGCCATGAATGAGCGGGGTCAACCCGAGGCCTCGACGAATGAACAACGCGCCGATCCCTTTTGGAGCATACAGCTTGTGGCCGGCGAGGCTGAGCAGATCCACCCCCAGGTCGTCGACCCGGGTGGAGACCTTACCCACCGACTGGGCCGCGTCACTGTGAAACAGGAGGCCGTGTTCATGCGCCACGTCGGCCACGGCCCGGATCGGCTGTATGGTGCCGACTTCGTTGTTGGCGTGCATGACACTGATCAACGTAGTCTCCGGGGTGATTGCCCGCCGGACGGCGTCCGGGTCGACGAGACCGTGCCGGTCGACTGGGACAAGGGTGACTCGGGCTCCATGCTGTTGGACGAATCGGCACGGCTCCAGAATGGCCGGGTGCTCGACCGCGGTCGTGATGAGATGCGGCGGGGTGGTCGCTCCGAAGACCACGCCCTTGATTACATGGTTGTTTGCTTCGCTCCCGCCGCTGGTCAACAGGACCTCGTCGGGGGCGCACCCGAGCAGGGTCGCGATCTGGCGTCGCGACCGCTCTACGACCTCCCGAGCTGGGTGTCCGGCCCAATGGTCACTTGAGGGGTTGCCATAATGGTTGGTGAGCAACGCGCGCATCGCCACCGCGACAGTTGGCGCGATGGGGGTGCTGGCGTTGTAGTCAAGGTAAATCTGGGTGTCATCCGCCACCGGGAACCTCTGTCTGCGGAGCCGCGTAACGACAATGGGGCCCTGTGGACGGGCCGCTGGTGAACGCGCTCGTTCCAATTCTACAGATTTCTCATGCCACAGCTTCGCTCGCATATAACCTGCGACCGGTGTCAGACCTCCGACAATGCGATGTCCCCGTGCCCGCGACGCAAGTGGCCGTCCAGGCGCGTCCTGCTCATACGCCTCTTCGCTCTGCTGCTGGTGGCAGTTGGCGCCCGGGGTGAGAGGTTGTTGGCGCAGGGGGCAGATAACGAAATCGATCTGTTCATGGAGCGGGTGCTCGACAACCGCGACGCGTCCTGGCGCCGGCTGGGGGATTTCATTTTGCGAGAGACGGAGACTCTCGAGTTTGCGGCCCCACTCGGACTTGCACTGGCTGGGTTTCACCACGAGTATGAATGGTATGTCCGTGACGAGGTCGTAGTACGGAGCCCGATACGATTCGACGGGGTCGACATCGATGAAGAGACCCGTCGCGAATACGAAGCGGACTGGCTTCGAGAGGAGCGCCGTCGACGTGGCCGGCGTGACACGCGACGGCGAGCCATGAGTCGTCGGGACACCAAAGACAACGTGACGATCGCCATTGAGCGCCAGTGGGGCGTTGAGGTGAGCGAGGACCTTCGGGAACGGATCGCGGCCGATGCCGACCTCATCGGTAATGACCTGGCTGCGATCACCCTGAACACTGGAGCCATCCTCGAGGAAGCCGGTGGGGTCACCGCCCTGGGATTTGGCGACACAGTCGCGCGCACGCGGGACCTCTTTGTCATGCTCGATACCGACCAACTGACTCCAAACGAGGTCGTGCGAGCACTTGGTCGCCCTCTGGTTCACCTGGTCGATGGGCTGGACCAGGCTGGGGATGACGAGTTGGACGCGTTTGTCGAGCTGTGGGAGCTCGCCGTGCAGTTCGAGCTCGCGGCTCCCGAGGTCGTGTCGTATGCGTCCCGTGCTCGAGCCGCCCTTGCTAGCCGGCCGGACCAGACTCCAGCCGTCAAACTGCAAGCGCTCGAGACCCAGCTGGTGGCGCTCGGTGGCACCATTCCCCCAACGGATGGGCCTGAAGACCTTCGGCTCGCAGATGCGGCTCGCCTCGAACCGAGGTTCGTGTCGGAGGCGTACTTCATGGAGTTTCGATTTGAGCCGGGAAACTACTATCTGGTCGGCCGAGACACGCTGGCCGGTCGTGAGGTAGTGAAGATCGAGTACTACCCCACCAAGTTGTTCGATACGGTGGACGCCGCCGACGGCCGTGACCGGCAGCTCGAACGAGGGTTCAACAAGACATCACTGGTCACTCTCTGGATCGATCCGGTGTTACATCAGATCGTGAGATACACCTTTGAGAACGCGGGGCTGGATTTTCTACCCGGGCGGTGGCTCGTGCGGGTCGACGAGCTCCAGGCGTCAATGCAAATGGGTCAGCCGATCGGGGGGGTCTGGCTCCCGCAACGGGTGACGGTGTCAGGGCGAGCCACGGTGGCGTTGGGGGCCTTCGATATTCAATTCATTCGCGAGTACAGCGATTACCGAGAGGCGGATACGGGGGGACGGCTGGTCGGGGTGGAGCCGTTACGGTGACCCCGTTCTCGGCCTCGCGTTCGTCAGCCATGGCGAGGGATTACACCGCCCGTTCTCGACAAAGCGGCACACCACACCGGACTGGATTCGGCGCCGATTCCAAGGGGCGGGGCTGTTACGACGGGCCAGTGTCCGGTCATTGTGAATTGGTAGCACAACTCGTTTGCGGGACACTGGCGGGACTGCTCGTGCTCCTGGCGACGGGGAGTGTTGTACGGGGACAATCGTCAACGGCTGAGATCGTGACGGAGCTCCGGGTCCATGGAAACTATTCGATTCCGGATGCAGAGGTCTACGCGTTGGTCGAGGTTACAGCAGGAGACCCGATCGAGGCGGGCACGCTCGAGTCGATCACCACTCGGCTGCGTGAGAGCGGACGGTTTGAGACGGTCGAGGTGCGAAAACGGTATACGTCGTTGACACGACGGGACGCTGTCGCGCTCATCGTGCTCGTGCGTGAACGACCGGGGGCGGCGGATACGACTCGTACGGGGCTCGGTCGGCTGCTGTCGATCCTGACGCAACAGACGATGTTTCTCCCGATTGTGCGATACGCCGAGGGGTATGGGTTCACCTACGGCGCCCGGTTCACTCTGGTCGAGGTGCTCGGCGAAGGCGGCTCGCTTATGGTGCCGTTGACTCTTGGCGGGACCCGGCAGGCGGGGGTTGAGTTCGAGAAGCGATTTGTGACCGGATTGGTGGACACCCTACAGGTCGGCGTTGCGACAATAAGACAGGAGAACCAGCACTATCTTCAATTGGATCAGCGCTATTCGGCGTGGGGAGGCGCCGACCGGACCCTTTTCGGTCCTCTCCGTCTGGTCGGTAGGGCTGAATGGAGCGATGTGTCTTTTGGTGTGCTCCGCGAGTCGGTCGCGACGTATCGGGTTGGCCTCGACCTCGACACCCGACGCAACGTGGGATTTCCGCGCGACGCGGTGTTCGCACGAGCCATGTGGCAGTGGCTGGATCCGACAGGTCCGGACGCGGGCCTGTCTCAACCCTGGGTCGACGCGCGTGGCTTCATCGGATTGTTTGGCCAGACGGTGTTCGCAGTCCGAGCACAATATCAGGGAGCCAGTGCCGCGGTGCCGGTCTATGCCCAACCCCTCCTGGGTGGTCTGATGTCGGTCCGTGGTCACCGGGTGGGACATCGAGCCGGCGATCGATTGGCGACAGCCTCGGCGGAGGTCCGTTTTCCCCTGAGCTCGCCCCTCAGTTTCGCCAAAGTCGGGTGGCGCGTGTTCTACGACACGGGTACTGTCTTCAATGTCGGCGAATCGCTGGAAGCCAGTCAGTTTAGCCAGGGGGCCGGCGCTGGCGTATTCCTCAACGCGGCGTTTCTCAACCTTCAGCTGGATGTTGCTCATGATCTCCACGGACATGCTCGTCTGCACGTTGGTACGAGTGTGAGTTTCTGAGCGGTATAATCCGCCGTCACCATGGCGGAGATCACGACGTTTCTGTTCGATCTCGACGGCACACTGATCGATTCCATCGAGTTGATCATGTCGTCGTTTAGACACACGATGCTCACCCATCGTGGGCAGGTCCCACCCGACGAGGAATGGCGGGCTGGGTTTGGGACCCCGCTCCGTCCTCAGCTGGCGCGATACGCGCGCAGCGACCGTGAAGTGGATGACATGACTGCCACGTATCGGGCCCACAATCGGCAGCATCACGACCGGTTGGTGAAACCCTACGCCGGTATTCACGTCATGGCGTCTCGGCTCGAAGCGCGCGGGGCGCGTGTGGGCATTGTGACCAGCAAGAATCGGGTGGCCACCCACCAGGGTCTGCGACACTGCGGTCTCGATCGATTCTTCACCGTGCTTGTGCCGTCGGACGATGTCACGGACCACAAGCCGCATCCGGCACCGGTGCGCGAGGCGCTGTCACGCCTCGAGAGCCGTGCCGACGACACCGTGTTCATCGGCGATTCGCCTCACGATTGCCAGTCTGGTCGAGCCGCAGGGGTCTCCACCGCCGCCGCGTTGTGGGGGCCGTTCTCACGGGAATCCCTTGCACAGCATGCACCCGACCATTGGCTGGAGCATCCGGCGGACGTGCTCCGGCTTCAGGGAGAGAGGCAGGTGTGACCAACATTCCTGACGGGTATCGGTTGTTCGAGTATGTGGACCCATTCGAAGATCTCGTGGGACCACTGTGCTATCGCGAGGACCCGGCCGGGAGGCTACGATTTGCCTTCGTGGCACAGCCACATCATGCCAACACGGGGGGACAGCTGCACGGTGGTATCCTGATGACCTTCGCCGATTTCGCGTTGTGTCTGACTGCCATCCACGGTCTTCCGGGCGAGCGGTGTGTCACCGTGTCGCTGAGTTGCGAGTTCACGGCGCCGGGCGAGGTCGGGGATCTCGTCGAGTCCATGGCCGAGGTGGTGCGCCGGAGCCGTTCCCTCACATTCGTACGAGGCCAGATCGTGGTGGGTGACCGGACCTTGCTGAACTACAGCGCCATCGTCAAACGTTTGACCCGTACGGGTGGCACCACCCGCGACTAGTCCTCGTGTCGACGAGCTTGCGACGCTCGACCGGCGTCTGCCGGATATAATCCTGTCCCGACCTGCTAGACACCGCGGCGGCGCGACCGCCCGCGAGGAGATCCTCACATGCGTTCTTGTTTGATCGTCTTTGGATTCATGGCATGCGTGGTCACCGCCACGACGAGCAGCGCCCAGCAGGGCGCAACCGATGGGGAGTGGCGCAGCTTTGCCGCCGACCTCGGGAGCACGAAATACTCTGCTCTGGGTCAGATTACCGCCGACAACGTTGGCAACTTGGAAATCGCGTGGCGGCGGCCGCTCGTCGACCCGTCATATCTCACGATGAATCCGGACCTGCGTTACTCGAGCGTGTCCAACGCGGCACCGATCGTTGTCGACGGTGTCGGGTATGTCCCGAACGCCATCGGTTTGGTCGAGGCGTATGACGTCACCACGGGGCAACCGCGGTGGGTCCAGCAGCCATTCGGTGGTGAAGACGATCTGCGGGGGACCGGTACTCGGGGTGTTGCCTACTGGCGCGAGGGCACGGAGGCTCGCATTTTGGCCCAGCGGGGCGAGTATCTCTACGCCCTGGATCCGCAGACCGGAGAGCTGTTTCCGGACTTTGGTGACGGCGGGCGTGTGCATCTTACGATCGGGTTGGCGGAGGGGGCGCGGTATCGATGGGGTGGCGCGCCAACCGTGATCCGGGACGTGGTCGTCCTGGGGCAATCGATGTCCGATACGTTCCAGACCAAAGAGGCCATACGCGGTGATGTCCGTGCCTTCGATGTGCGAACCGGAGCTCTCCGATGGGTGTTTCACACCATCCCGCAGGCCGGCGAGTATGGCACCGATACTTGGACAGATGACTCGTGGCAGTACTCGGGGCATGCCCCGGTGTGGTCGTTGTTCAGCGCGGATGAGGAGCTGGGTTATGTCTACTTGCCAGTGACGTCGCCCACCAACGACATGTATGGGGGGCATCGCGGCGGTGACAACCTCTATGGTCAGAGCATCGTGTGTGTTGATGCGGCCACGGGGGAGCGAATTTGGCACTTCCAGACGGTACATCACGGGTTGTGGGACTACGATCCGCCCGCAGCGCCGATTTTGATGGATATTACGGTGGACGGCCGGGAGATCAAAGCCGTCGCCCAGCTCACCAAGCAGGCGTTCGTCTTTGTCTTTGACCGGGCCACCGGTGACCCGGTCTGGCCGATCGAGGAGCGGCCGGTGCCACAGTCGGCGACCCCCGGGGAACTCACCGCGTTGACTCAGCCATTCCCGACCAAACCGCCAGCATTCGACCGACAGGGGGCGACGATCGAGAATCTGATCGACTTCACCCCAGAGCTTCGGGCCGAGGCCGTTGCGATCTCCGATCGCTATGTGATCGGTCCGATGTTCACTCCACCGTCGGTGCGTGGCGATGGACCGAACGATACCCAGGGTACGATTCAGCTTCCAGGGTCCCAGGGGGGCGCCGACGTGCAGGGTGGAGCGTTCGACCCCGAGACCGGTTGGCTCTACATCCCGTCGATCACGTCGCCCTTTGTGGCCGACATCATCGAGGGAAACCCGGACCGGACGAATTTGGCGTTCGTGAAGGGAAGTCGACAGTGGGTCGGGGGGCCGCGAGGGCTGCCGCTGTTCAAACCGCCCTATGGGCGGATTACGGCTATTGACATGAACCGCGGTGAAATCGCGTGGATGACCCCCAATGGCGATGGACCCCGCAATCACCCCGCGATTCGCCATCTCAATCTTGGCAAGCTCGGCGTCCCCGGTCGGCCTGCACCATTGCTGACCAAGACCCTCCTCTTCATCGGCGAAGGAAGCACTAATCGCCCGGGTGGGGCACGCGTGCCCGAAGGTATGCCACCGGAGATTGTCACCAATTATGGCGGACGGATCTTCCGCGCATACGACAAGACCACGGGCGACGTCGTGTGGGAGACCGAGCTACCGGCCGGGACCATTGCCCCGCCGGTGACCTACATGGCGGACGGCAAGCAGTACATCTTGGTGGCGTCCGGTGACGTAAATACGCCCGGCGAGACCCTGGCGTTTGCCTTGCCGTAAGGGATACCGGGTGCGAGCGAACAGCTTTCGCTTTCCTCGGTTGGCGTGTCGCCGGCGGGCGAGTCAGGCTCCGCGTCGGCGGTTGGTTCCGAAATGGGCTCCGCATCTGAGGGCGCGGCCTTCACCGTGGCGCCTGTGTTCGGCGCGGAGCGCACCACGGCTAAAAACGTGCGGAGTGTGAACGGCTTCTCCGGTAGCGTGGGTTGGTCGGTGTCGGGGCGCAGGGCCTTGGGGTAGCCGGAGATGAAGATGACCGGCACATCGCCCGGGGTG
>JAYZGM010000057.1:0-12743 GCA_036336225.1 Acidobacteriota bacterium
GCCGCCGGTCGCCGCAAGTCTGCGGCGGTATCGCGATATTTGCACAAGATTCGTTATCTTGGTCTCGAGGCGACTTACCGAGTCGGCATCGAGAATCATGCGGTCTTCTGGTTTGAATATCACCTCCGCGCTAAACCGAGCCGCGCCCGTGATGGTTCGGTCTCGTAATAAGAGACGCTCACCGACGACTGTTCGTCCAGCGTGAGGGTGGTTTCCCGTAGCAATTTTTGAAACATTACGCTCCTGCGTCAGCTCGCGGCCGCGGTCGCCTCCGGGCGCCCTTCAACCTGCGCAAACTCCAGCCTGAACGTCGTGCCACGGCCAACGGTGCTGGCCACCAAGATCTGTCCCTCGAACTGGTCGACAATCTTCCGACAGATCGCCAACCCAAGCCCCAGCCCACGGCGTTTCGTGGTCTCGAAGTCTTCGAAGATGTTCTCGAGGCGGTCGTGCGGGATACCGGTTCCTGTGTCGCCCACACTGATGATGACGCGCCCCTCTTCTTCAGCGGTTGAGAGCGTCACAACCCCGCCCGGCATGGTGGCCTCAATCGCGTTCAGAATCAGATTGCGATAGACACGCTCGAGGGCGAACGCGTCGCCCTCGATAAACGGGTGGTCGGCTTGGAGTTGCACGTCCAACTCGATCCCGGCGGTTTTGGCCAGGGACGCCAAGGTCTCAGCCACATCCGAGACCGACCGGTTGACGTCCACCGCGAAGCGCTCGAGCGGCATCGGGCGCGCGAGATTGCGCAGGTCGTCGAGCACGCGGCGAATGGTGTTGAACTCGCGGTCGACCGTGCGTCGGAACGTGGCCCGATACTCGTGGTCGTCAAACAGCTTGACGATCAGCCGGCAGTTGTTGCCGATGTTCTGGAACGGGTGTGAGATGTCGTGGACCAGTCCGGCCGCGATCCGTCCAAACATGGCCTGACGTTCCTGACGCCGGACGTTGTCCTGTAGCTCGCTCAGTTTGCCCGCCATACTGTTGAACGATTCGCCAAGCTGATGCAGCTCGCTGCTGCCCTCTATGTTGACCCGTTCATCCAGTCGCCCGCTGGCGACCGCGTCCGTCCCCTTGGTCAGGGCCAGGATCGGACGGATGAATGACCGGCCCCAGTAGTATCCGAGAGCGACGGTGAGCAGCAGCGCCGCGGTGATCACGAGCACGAGTTGCAGCTGTAGCTGGTCAAGCAAGGCATACGCTTCGCCGGCTGGTTGTTGTACGACCACGGTCCAGGCCGGGCGGGTCACAGGCGCTGCCACTGAGAGCTGCTGCTCGCCCGACAGGTCGACATACTCGTGAAACAGGTCTTCACCACCATCCAAGGCGCCGTTCGCGTGGTCGGTATGGCTGGCCTCGGCCGCGCGGCGATCGCCGCCACCAGCTCGTTGTTACCCAGGTTCTCACCTGAAGCGATGCGGGCCTTTTGGTCAGGATCCCCATGGGCAATGAGCAGTCCCCCGTCGGCGATGACCACCGCATAGCCCTGCTGGCCGATCCGAATCCGGTCCACCATGCGCCAGAACTCCTCCAGACTCAGCTCGCCCACTAGCCATTCGTGCGTGCCGCCGAGGGTCTCGATCGACAGGGATACGGTTGTGGTCGGAAGAAAGTCGTCGTCTACCGTTACTGGCGCAAAAACAGCCGACACCAGAGCGGTTTGACTGCCGTGGATCGCCGCCTAGTCGGGGCGTTCCCCGTTTCGTCGGTCAGCGGCTGCACCGAGGGTCCACCCAGGCGACTTGTTGTCACGACGTTGCGATCGTGGTCAAAAAGCGTGAGCTCGCGAAAGATCTCAAAATCCGACACGTGGTTGGTGAGGATGAGGTTCTTTTGCCACGGCTCTAGCTGTAGGTCGCGAAGCTCGGCCGCGATCGATTCCAGCACCCGAGCCTGCTGGGTCATGTATTGCTCAATTTGTTCCGCGGCCCGCGTCGCCACATTCCGGTTGCCGTCAATCACCGATTGCCGCGTGCCCGACCGGAGCGAGTAGATAGACACCACGCCGTACAACATCAGCGGTGCCACCGCCTCAGTAGCCACCAGTATCACGAACCGGCTAGTTATGGTGCGCATTCCAGTTGGGAATCCACCCGCACGATGGGCGCCACCGCCAGGAGGACTGAGCGACAGGTCGCCCCGAACGAAGCATGCTTCATCACCTTGAACGAAGAGTTGTTCACGCCTCCAATTTCCATCGCCAAAGCGTCTCAATCACATCTCGCCCCGGCTCGTCTGGCACGACAAAGCGTCGGCTCACGGCACGCGCTTCCTCCACCGCGGTGAGGAATACCGCCGGGGCCTCCTCGAATAGCACACGTTGGAATTCGCCCAGTGGCCTGTCGCATATCGTCGTCGCTCACCGACGCCCGTAGCGAGCAGCTTGGCCACCTTCTGTGCCAGGTCGACAATCTCTCGCATGGTCCGGCTCGGTCCCATCACAAATTCGCGGTCGCCTTCTTCGGCGACCTGGGCGTTTAGGGTGATGAGCTGTCGGCTGAGGTCTTGCCGCTCGAGCGCGTTTCTGACGAGCGAACGTAGACCGTCGTCGTCGAACTCTTTGGTGATGTAGTGATAGGCGCCCCGCTTCATTGCCGCCACCGTCACCTCGACCTCGCTCAGAGCCGAGACCATGATGACTTCCACGAGGCTGTAGTTCTCCCGCACGATGCTTAGGAGCTCGAGCCCGCTCATGCCCGGCAAGCGGACATCGAGCAGCATGAGGTCCACATCGTCCCGTTTGAGGACCGCGAGGCCCTCCTCACCGGTGGACGCGGTAAGCACGGTGTGATCTCGCTTGAGGATGGCCTTGAGCGTGTTACGCATACCTTCGTCGTTGTCGACGAGGACCGTTTTTGGCTTTGAAACCATAGAGGCCATTATGCGGCTCGAAACGAGGATTTCGTACCGTTTCAGCGCCGTAAAACGATGGCCCGGCGCGCACGTGCACGCCCGCGGCAGAGCGGCGAGGGGGGTGGGGCCACCCGCTAGCGACGGAGCCGGGGTGTGGGCTAGAGCCCCACGGGAATCGAAATTGTAGGCGGGGGCGGGCTGAAAGCAAGGCGTGGTACAGTCGCCCGATGGCTACCGACGTCCTGATGCCCCAAATGGGCGAGTCTGTCGCCGAGGGCACGATTGTCCGTTGGATCAAACAAGTGGGCGAAGCGGTGGACCGCGACGAGCCGTTGTTCGAGATCTCGACGGATAAGGTGGATGCGGAAGTGCCGTCGCCGGTTGGCGGCGTGGTGGCTCAGATTCGGGCGGATGTCGGCGAGACGGTGCCGATCAACACCGTGGTGGCGGTCATTGACAAGGCGGGTGAGCCGGTGTCTGAGGCGTCGCTGGGGTCGGCCGCTCCCGGCGCACCTCCCACCCAAGCGCTTGGGGTTGGGACGCCCCTGGGCGCTGAGACTGCACCACGCGGGGGAGCGGCTGGCGCGTCCCGACTGACCGTGGCGGCCAAGTCGGGGCGTCAATACTCGCCGGTGGTCCGCCGGCTTGCGGCCGAGCATGATGTGGACCTGGCGTTGGTCGAGGGTACGGGCGACGGTGGGCGGGTTAGCAAGACAGACGTGATGGCGTTTGTCGAAGCGCGGGTGGGGAAGACCTCGCCGTCCTTAGCTCTGCCGCAGGGACGAGCGGAGCCGATGAGCGTGATGCGTCAGCGCATCGCGCAGCACATGCTGGAGAGCCGGCGCACGTCAGCCCACGTGCACACGGTGTTCGAGGTGGACTTCTCACGGGTGGCGACGGCTCGAGCGGCACACACGGGCGGCCAGACGCCCTCCTATCTCTCGTATATCGCCACGGCGGTGGCGGACGCGTTAGTGGCCATGCCAGTGGTGAATGCGTCGATCGATGGAGACAATGTCGTCTATCACGACGACGTGAACCTCGGCATCGCGGTGGCGTTGGATTGGGGCTTGATCGTTCCGGTCATCAAACAGGCGGACACGCTTGGTGTTGACGCGATTGATCAGATGGTTCGTGATCTCGCCGAACGGGCCCGGGCAAAACAGCTCTCTCCCGACGAGGGGGCCGGCGGCACGTACACCATCACCAATCCAGGCGGGTTCGGCTCGGTTATGGGGATGCCGATCATCAACCAACCACAGGTGGCAATTCTGGCCGTCGGGGCGGTGGAGCAACGCCCGGTGGTGGTGGATGACGGGGTGGTGCCCGGGCTCCGTGGCTTTCTGACTCTCGGGTTTGACCACCGTCTGATCGACGGCGCGGTGGCCGACCAGTTCGTAGCTCGGGTCAAACAGATGCTCGAATCCTGGTAATTCAGCCGCTCGAGCCGCCCGTGGTGAAACCCCGTGTCGCACCGCGAGCGGCGCTGAGTCTGGCTAGCAAGACGCGACGAGGGAGCAAATTGGGTATTTTCGACCGAGGAGCCACGCCATCTAGACGGGATTCAGTGTCGCTTGAATGCCACGGGGCTCGTACCACGGGCTGCTAGCCTTGTCCACCCAGCCGATTCTCGACATCCAGTCCTTCCCCCGACTTCCCTATCGCCGCGCCCTCGAGACCCAGGAAGAGCTGGTGGCGGCCCGGCAAGCCGACGAAGTGCCCGATCAGCTGCTGCTCCTGGAACATCCGCCGGTGATCACGGTGGGTGTAAGGGGCCGTCAAAATCGGAATCATGTGCTGGCTCCACCGGCTTACCTCGCCGAGCAAGGCATCGAGGTGCTCGACGTCCGACGTGGCGGCGATGTGACCTATCACGGCCCAGGCCAGCTGGTGGGCTACCCGGTCCTCAACCTCAAACCCGACCGGTGCGACGTGCACCGTTACGTGCGTGACCTCGAAGAAGTTCTCATCCGAACGGCCGCCGCTTTCGGCGTCAGAGCGAAGCGCGCGGAGGGACGAACTGGCGTGTGGGTGGGGCGCGAGAAACTGGCGGCCATTGGCGTCCGGGTCTCCCGATGGGTCACCAGCCATGGGTTCGCCTTCAATATCGCCCCGAATATCGAGCATTTTCGGCTCATTGTGCCGTGTGGGCTTGCCGGATATGGCGTGACGTCTCTGGACTGCCTCCTGACGAGACCACCCTCGCGAAAAGACGTTGAAACTGTTCTCTCAAAAGAATTTGCGGTCGTATTTGACCGACAACTCAGCCCTGCGCCCGTTGTGTCACCTGCTTTTCCTACCTCACGGTCCTCCAAGGGACTGGAATAACACTGACATTACTCATAACAGGGGCTCACAGCCAGTCCGGTCCCTCGCCAAGAGAACGCTATGAACGCTGAATATATTGAGAACCCGGCCCTCGTGGGCCGGCCACGCGCAGGCGATACGTCCGCCGTGCGCGGGCTGCGGGCCGCCTGCGGCTTACGCATCTACCGCTCGCCTTTCGAAAACCGCGAGGACGCGGAAGAGGTTACCCGAGACGTCTTGCTCCGGGTGTTTCAGAAAATCGCGCCTTCCGGGGTAATACGGCGCTGTCGTCGTGGATCCACGGGATCACATTCAACACGGCGCGGTCTACGGCGTAAGACCGGCTCCGCCTACAGAACGGGGAGCTGGCCCTGCGTTGAGACGGCCCCGTCGCGCAACTATCGCCGGCCGGAAGCGTTGTCCAGCTGGACCTGTTCGGCCGGGCTCAGTGACGGCGTTAGCACCGATCCGATTCCACTGCCGCACACAGTGACCGCCCGACAAGCAACGCGGTCTTCGCATGCGATGAAGCATGTGAAGGTGTCTCTCGACTCTCCGGCCACGATCGCCTCAAGCACCCTCGTTGCGGCAGAGGCGAGGGCGTAGGGTCCAGGCGGCCAGAGCTGGTTGGCTCTGGCCCGGAGCCGGGCGAGTTTTGGTGGCCGCAGGCATTTCTCGACCGGGCATCCGTTTACGGTAGCGCTGCTCCACGGCACCACTAGTGAGCCGGGCGGCGTTCCGAGAAGATTGATTGCCACTCGTTTGGGGGAGGCGTCTGCTTCCAGCGCCACGAGGGTCTTCAGAGCCGACACCACAGCCCCCGGGGCGGTCCCCAGGACTCGGTGTGGGTCGAACCCGCCGTCTTCGACGGTCCGGCTCAAGAGAGAATGGTGTGATGCATCGGCCAAGATCAGCGGGGTATGTCGGGTCAGGCTCTTGACCGATTTGACCAGGGCTAGGCCGGTCTCCTCCCAGTCCCCGTTCTCACTTTCGGCTGGATCGGCTACCACTACCGCGGCCGCACCAACGACTCCATCGATCGAAGCCGCGTCGACCCGCGTGTCGAACCTCTCCACCGGACCAGCCTGCCGAATATCAAGGGCCTTTCCCGCCGCCACACCCTCGGCCGGGTCAATCAGACGCACGCGTGCAAGCTGGTCCCGTTGGGCCAGCTTGTGCGCAAGCGCGCCGCCGAGAGTCCCGGCCCCGAGAATGGCGATGGTGGCCATGGCCACCGTATTGTAGTGGTCCGGCCCTTAACTCGCGCAGGGAGAGGACCGGTGTTGTCGGCTGGTAGAATCCCACGTCATGTCTGATGCACCTTCATCGGCCGGCGGCGGTCTTGTTGGTCGCGTGGCCATTGTTACCGGTGGGTCTCGGGGGATTGGCCTTGCCACCGCAGCGGCGCTCCTGGACGAGGGGGCGTCTGTGCTCATCTGTGGGCGCTCCGAGGATGCACTGGTCCGGGCGGCGTCCCAGCTTGAACAGCATGCTGGTGGCGGCACGATCGGGCGGCTGGCTACGGTGGCGGCAGACATTCGGCAATTGCAGCCGGCGGAGCACATGATCCAAACGGCGATCGACCGCTTCGGCGGTGTTGATATCCTCATCAACAACGCGGGCGTGGGGCGCTTCGCGCTGTTGTCTGAACTCTCTGTGGATGACTGGCTTGAGGTCATCGAGACCAATCTGTCTGGTGTGTTCTACTGTTCGCGGGCCGCGATTCCGGTTATGAAGCAACGCGGTGGTGGCTGGATCATCAATGTGAGCAGTCTGGCCGGGAAGCATCCTTTCGCCGGTGGGACCGCGTACTGCGCCTCCAAGGCCGGGCTCAACGCCCTGACCGAAGCGCTCATGCAGGAAGTGAGACACGACAAGATTCGGGTCAGCTGTGTCCTCCCAGGCTCCGTCGACACAGAGTTTGCCGGCAATCAGCCCTCGCCGGAGGTGAGCTGGAAGCTTGCCTCGTCTGATGTTGCCCGCGCCATCCTCGACCTGATCCACCACCCCGCACGTAGCCTGCCCAGCCGCGTCGAGCTGCGCCCCTCCATGCCGCGGACGACGTAGCCGAGGAATGGATCGACTCGGTCAGTATGTGTTGCTTGAACGGATCGGGGTTGGTGGTGTTCGGGCGCTAACTTTCGCACCGAGGCCCGAAGAGCCGACGAGAGCTACTCGGTCGACACGGTGAGCTCGACACGCCCCGCGCGCAGACGGTCACCTGCCTTCAAAACCGAGCGCTCGATCGGCCGGCCGTTGACGAATGTGCCATTGGTGCGGCTCAGGTTCAGTACCGTGAGCTCGCCGTCAGACACCGACAGCTCACAGTGCACGCGCGAGGCCAGCGCCGCGTCGAGCACGAAGTCGGCGCTAGGGCCGCGCCCGATCGTTCGTACTCGCCCCGGAGTCATGCGAAACGTGTACGGACCGCCTTCGGCTAGGTCGTCAGATTGAAGAATCCACATCGTTGCGGATCAGTTCCCTCTCCGCTGTTCCAGCCATGTGATAAGCGTGTCGATTGCGGATTGGCTGATGGTGCGTGTACCCATGTCGTCGTAGCTCGGGGCGCCGCCTGTCTCGGTTTCGATGAGCGTGTGGTCCACGTCGTCCAGCAACACCTGCTCAACTGAGACGTCTCGTCGTCTCGCCCGAGCCAGTTCCGCCAACCTAGTCGCGTGATGAACATCGATCTGGGTGTCCCGCACGCCGTGCAGAATCAGGATCGGTTGCCGCGCCCGCCGCATAATATCGGCGGTGTCGAACTCCAAGAAGCTTCGAAACCAGATGCTGTCTGCCTGCGAGCGCATCTCCTCCGGCACCCCATCCCACGACCCGTCCTCGAGAAGCGCGTCGATAATCTGCGTCTGGAGACGAACCCGCTCTGTTCGTTCTTCCTCAGAGACGTCGAGCCGGTTGAGCAGAGCCCGTTGTTGCTCGAGCACGAGGTCCGCACCCGTGGTGCCCGGTGCACCGACCAGGACCAGGTTGTCCGCGCGTCGCTCCCGCGCGGCGGTCAACAGGGCGGTCCATCCACCCACGGCCTGACCCAGAATCGTGATGCGGTCGTTGTCCACGTCGTCGCGGTCGTCGAGATAACGCACCATCGATCGCGCGTCGTCCGCATACTCCTGGATTCCCGCCGATTCCGGTCGACCACCGCTCTGGCCAATGCCACGACGGTCGTAGCGAGCCACCATGAATCCCGCATCAGCGAGAGCCCCGGCAATCTGACCCCGCACTGGCACGCCCGCTACCGTCCCGTCCCGGTCCGATGCGGTTGGACCCGGCACCAGCAACACGGCCGGCCATCCGGCCTCCGGCTGTTCCCGGTCAGCCGGCGTCGTCAGTGTCACCGCCAATGCGAACCCCTCCGAGCGCACTCTCACCGCTTCGTCGCCGGCGTGACTCACCGACACCACCCGCGTTCCCACGCCCGCGATGTCATCGCGGACGACGTCGAGCGCCACCCGCGGAATCGTCACGCGGAGCAGCCTATGACTCGCGTCTGCCCACACCTCGACCGTCAGTGGACTGTCTTCACTAAGGAAGGAGATGCGATACACCCGCGCATCCACTACCGTCGCCGACCGCGTCTCGATCTGCTGCGTGGTAACCTGGTCGACTCGCACCCGCGTGTTGTTCCGGGGAGACACGTAGACCGGGATCTCCTCTCCTGAGACACTGTTGCGGAGGCGCCACGCCAGCATTTCGTAGCCGCCAAAAAAATAGTCGGGCAAGACGACCACGTTGGGCGATACCGTGTTGGTGACGGTCTCTTGTTCGGACCCCGTTTCCAGCTGGGAGGTTGCACGCCCGTTCTCGAACGTCGTGCGCAGCGAGAACGGGTCGTTGCTTCGCACCCCGACGATCTGGAGCGCGCGCGCACGCAACTCACTGTCGTATCCCAGCTCAAAGCTCTGGTTCCGTAGGTCGATCGGCGCCGAGAGGTCGCCCCGGGAACGGACTACCCAGCCGTCATCGGACCGGCTCAAGAGGATCTGCTCGAACCCCACGGGAGTCGAGCGCATGAAGATGTTAAATGATGCTTCTCCCGCCGCTGGCTCGGTCTGGGGTTGGGCCGACGGCGAGTTAGCACTCAGTAGGACGATGAGCAGGGGGATAAGATAACGTGGACGGCGCATCGATTTGAGCATATCACTGCTGACCATGACTGAACGGATTGCGGACGCATCTCCAAACACGGTAGCAGGGGAGTCTGTTCCCGAGAGCTACTGGACGGCCCGACGAGGCGCCGCCTTCATCGGCCTCTCCTCACGGGGGCGCATCGTCCTGACGGGCGCGGACCGAGCCTCGTATCTCCAAGGCCTGCTGACCAACGATATCGAGGCCCTCAAGCCCGGAGAAGGGTGCTACGCACTGCTTCTCACGCCACAAGGCCGAGTCATGGCCGATATGAACGTCTTCAATCTTGGGGAGGAGATTCTCCTCGATGTGCACGAGAGTGTGACAGAGCTCCTCGTGGAGCGTTTTCAGGAGTTCGTCTTCACAGAGGACGTGAAGGTCGAGGATCGGACGGAGTCGTGGACGGTGCTGGCGGTTCACGGTCCCGACGCGGCGCGGCTTGTGGCTGAGCTTGTGTGTCCAACGGACGATCTCGGGGGTGACCGGTGTTCGGAGTATCGGCATGCGCGAGGACATGTCGACGCCTCCCCCGTTGTTGTCGCCCGGAGTCATGAGATCGGCGAGATCGGCTTCCAGATTTTCGTGAGGGCGAAGGTCGCCGCGCCGCTGCGAGCAAGTCTGGCCGACGCTGGGGCGCTGCCGCTCCAAGAAGAGATGTTCAACCTGCTCCGACTCGAGTCGGGTCGCCCGGCATTCCCGGCTGACCTCGATTCGGACACCATTCCACTCGAGGCTGGTATTGAGGGGCGAGCGATCAGCCAATCCAAAGGCTGCTACGTTGGCCAGGAGGTCATCATCCGCATTCTGCATCGCGGTCACGGCCGGGTGGGTCGGCGTCTTGTCAGATTCTCCTTTCCACCGGAAGCGGACCCACCAGAAGCGGGGTCCGCCGTCATGTCGGCCGACCGGCCGGATGGAGAGCCTGTCGGCTTCATCACCACGTCCGCGTTCTCACCCGCCATCGGGCGGCCCATCGCGCTCGGCTACGTGAAGCGCGACCTGGCCGATCCAGGATCCCATCTGATCGTGACCACGGAGGACAATCGAATCCCGGCGTCGGTGGTCTCCGGTTCCGTTATCAAGACTGGTCGGGACCCGGGCCCTGTCCGCTGCTGAGCGACGTTTCCGCGCCATTTGTTTACATATTAAGGTCGTGAATGACACTGCGACTTCCGAATGTCTCTGACGTCAAACCCTCGATCCTTGGGCTGGGATATGTAGGGCTCCCGCTTGCGGCGGCGTTGAGTCGCCGCTATCCGACCATAGGTTTCGACCTCAATCAGGACCGGATCGCGCAGCTTGAGTCCGGATTAGACGTGACTCTCGAGCTAGACCGGGTTGAGCTCGGCGCCCTCACGGGCTTGCGCTTTACCTCGAACGTGGACGACTTACTGGTCGCCAATCTGCATATCGTCACCGTTCCGACGCCGGTCGACCGCTACAAACGGCCGGACCTGACGGCGCTTCGTGAGGCGAGTCGGATGGTCGGACGCGTGATCAAGCCGGGCGATGGCGTGGTGTTCGAGTCCACGGTCTACCCAGGTGCGACGGAAGAGGTGTGCCTGCCTATCATCGCCGGCGAGTCGGGGCTCACGCTGAATGAAGACTTTTATGCGGGCTACAGTCCCGAGCGGATCAATCCGGGAGACAAGACCCATCGAATCACGCACATCACAAAGGTCACGTCCGGCTCAACTCGCGAGGCGGCCGAACTGATAGATGCCGTGTATTCGTCGGTCATCGAGGCGGGTACACACTGCGCGCCCAGCATTCGTGTGGCGGAAGCGGCCAAGGTCATCGAGAACACCCAACGCGATTTGAACATTGCGCTTATCAACGAGCTTGCCATGATCTTTGATCGGCTGGGTATCGACACACGGGATGTTCTAGCCGCCGCCAGCACCAAATGGAATTTCCTTCCGTTCGAGCCTGGTCTCGTGGGTGGACACTGTATCGGGGTTGACCCCTACTACTTGACGTTCAAGGCGCAGGAGATTAGACATCATCCGGAAGTTATCCTTTCAGGACGCCGTATCAACGATGCTATGGGCGAGTACGTCGCCGATAGAGTTGTGAAGCTCATGACACGGAGACGGATTCACATTGTGGATGCCAGGGTGCTCGTGATGGGACTGGCGTTCAAAGAAAACTGTCCCGACATTCGCAACACGCGGGTCGTGGATCTTTTGACTGGACTTCAGGAATATCACGTCTCTGTAGACGTCTATGACCCCTGGGTCGAAGGACGGGTAGCTCAAGACGAATACGGGATCTCGCTGATCGAGTCGCTCGAGCCGGGTGCCTACGACGCGGTAGTGGTCGCGGTCGGGCACCGTCAATTTGAAGAGCTCGGGTTGGACGGCATTCGCGCACTTGGACGTGACCCGTGCGTGATGTTTGACCTCAAAGGTGTGCTTCCGGCGACACCTGATATTTCACGACTATAGGCCCGAGGCGATACCCTCATGACGGTTTTGGTAACGGGATCGGCGGGGTTCATCGGCTCATTCGCGGCACAGACGCTCCTCGGCCGAAGGTATGAGGTTGTGAGGAGTGATAGTTAAAGAGGGGGCTGGCCGTCTTGTGCGCAGCGATGTCGACTACTGCGGCGTTGAGGTAACGCGTCCTGATGGAACATCGGTTCCTTAAATAGCGTGGCTTCATTGAGCCGGGTCTTCTCGCTTCAGTGACGGAAGTTCGGCGAACCGTTTCACGGTGGTGCGCCAGCCCCCTGACGCAGTTCAAGGAAACGGCTAACGACTGTGTCAACGGCGCCTTTCTTACGGCGGGCGATCGTGGTGCGATGTGGCGAGGGATACCAATTTCTACTATTCGTTTCTGGTGCTTCCGGTCGAGAAACGACGGGCGATCGTGGCGGTGTGGGATTTTTGTCGCGCCGTGGACGACGCCATTGATTGTCCGTTGCCGGAGGACACCCGTCCCTCGCGGGCCAAGGAGCTCGGTCGCTGGCGTCAGGAGCTGTCGGCATGCTACGGGGCGGAGTCTCCCCAGACATCGCAAGGGCAAAACCTCAAGCCCTTTATCGCGCGGTTCGGTTTGCCGCGCGGTCCATTCGACGACCTGATCGATGGCGTCGAGATGGACCTCGACACCAGTCGGTACCGCAGCTTCGACGACCTCTACCAGTACTGTGTCCGGGTCGCGTCGGCGGTCGGTCTCTTGTGTATCGAGATCTTCGGCTACCGCGAACCTGCGACCCGGGACTATGCGGTGGCCTTGGGCGTCGCGCTGCAGCTTACCAACATTGTGCGTGACATGCCGGTCGACCTGAATGACGGGCGCCTGTATATTCCGACCGACGATCTCGAGCGGTTCGGGTGTACCGAGGAGGAGCTGGCCCGTGGGCTTTCGCCCACGGTGACCGCATTGCTCCGCTTCGAGTGCGAGCGGGCGCGCGAGTTCTACCGCAAGGCGCG
>JAYZGM010000058.1:0-6254 GCA_036336225.1 Acidobacteriota bacterium
CCGTTGATACCGTTGGCGCCGGTCGAGGGTGCCCGCGAGCTTGGTCCGGGGGTAATCCACACCGATAGCCCAGCACGTCTCTCAATTCGCCCCTCGGCGGCGACGCTCCCGCTCACATTTATCAGGTCCATGGAGAATCCAGGCGTCGAGGGCCGGACCGTGTTGCTCACGGAAGGAGATTTTGTATTTCACGGACAGGAGGGCGAGATCATCGACGGTCGCTATCGCATCGTCGGGCTCGGTCTTGAGACTGTCGATCTTGAATCGATTGACGGAGGAGGGCGCCAAACGTTGAGACTTCAAGAGGAGTCATCTGGTGTTCAGTAGCCCCAACCGTCTTTCTGGGGCCGGCGCGAAACGACCGTACGCCGATCGCCCTCGAGTTCAACTGAGGCAGTGTGACCGTCGTGCAGTGACCGATGAAGGACGAGACGTGACCGCTACTTCACTTCTCCGTTTCGGTCGTACAGGTCATCGTTGGCGACGACGTCCGGCTGGGTACAGTTTTGTCGAGCTTCTCGTCGTGAGCGCCATATTGCTGATTCTGGCTTCAGCCGTGATGCCGCTCAGTCGAGTGACGGCTCAACGTCAACGTGAAGCGGAGCTCCGACGGTCGCTCCGCGAGATGCGCTCCGCCATCGACGAATACAAGAACGCCGTTGATATCGGCCTGATCGGTGGGTTCAATGTGGAGGCGGGAAGTCAAGGATACCCCGAAGATCTGGAGATCCTGGTGGAAGGGGTTGAGCTCCTGAACGATGCGTCCGGACAGAAGATGCGGTTTCTGCGACGTATCCCCTTTGATCCGATGACGCAAAGCAACGAGTGGGGGTTGCGGTCCTACCAAGACGATCCCGATTCGACGTCGTGGGGTGGCGACAACGTGTACGACGTGTACTCCACATCGGGAGCAACCGCGCTCGACGGGACAACCTACAACGAGTGGTAAGAACTGTGGCCATAACCCGACGGACCGACCGACCCGCGCTTCAGGGGCCCAACTCGGACGCCGCGCGACAGAATCGGACCCAGGCCGGCTGGACGATCGTCGAGCTCCTCGTGGTCATTTCGCTGGTGTCGACGCTCGCCGGTATCGCGATGATTGGCTACGGAACCGCGGTTACCCGCTCGCGCGAAGCCGTGCTCAAAGAAGACCTCTTTCGTATTCGGGACGCCATCGACCAGTACTACGCGGACAAGAACGAGTATCCGCCACTGTTGGATAGTCTCGTCGGGGAGGGCTATCTCCGTGCGATTCCGGTTGATCCGTTTACTCAGTCAGCCACGAGCTGGCAACCGATTCTGGCGGAGTATGACCCGAGCAATCCGTTGTCACAGGGTGTGTTCGACATCAGGAGTGGCGCACAGGGCCAGGCTGTCGATGGCACCGTGTACGCGGAATGGTAAAACGCCGGTATCCGCCAGTGAGGGTCGCTACCGGCGGGTCGGTGTGGCTGAGCGTGAACGTCCAGATCTGGGACCCTGCGGAGTGGGTTGCCCGGATCCCCCGACCCCTGGCCCTCCCGCGATACCGGGGAATGTCCCGCCTGTCCTACCTCCGAGACCAGTTCCCGGAAGCCCCGGCGTGCCACCGAGCGGTGCCCCGGAGCGGTCGAGCCCCGGGAGGGTCGTCTGTGGCAAATAGACGAACAACCATTCGTTGTACCGGTTGCGCCCGTTGTATTCGAGCAACGACTCCTCAGTCGACCGGCTTACGACACCGATGATGCCACCCGCGCCTTCTCCGAGTCCCCCGGCGGCCGGGCTGAATGGGCTGGACAAGTCCCCGGCGCCCGCGTTGCGACCGGCGGCAGCCCTGCTAAACGGTGTTCGCGTTGAGCCACCGTCGGTCGGTGGGGTGCCCCGGGTGGCGACGGCGGTCTGTTGGGTGACACCGGGCATCCCCGGAACTGGCGTGGTCTGCCCGGGTGTGATCCCGACCGACCCCTGGGTCAGGATTTCAAACGGCTCTCCGGTCAGAGGGTCGAGGTATATCCGGCGAAGAAACTTCTGTTCGACGAGTGATTCCAGGTCTGTCGGATATGCCCCCGGAAACTGGCGCTGATATAACTCTATGGCCCGCATGTATTGCTCGCCCCGAAACACGAGCTCCGTTTCTTTTTCTCGTTTGGCGAACGTGCGCCAGGAGGGCAAGACCATGGACATGACGATTCCCATCATGCCGATTGCCACCAGCAAACCCGCCATCGCGTATCCACCCTGGGTGGCCCGCGGTTGCCCACACACACTCATACCGATATCTTATTAGGAGATGTTGTCTCTCGTGCAAGATACGTGCGCCTGCGCGAGCGTCCTCGCATCTCGCTCCATCCATGTCGCCTAAAACGACGGCCTCGACGCGGGATCATCGGGTGCTTTGGGCTCGATTGGTCGACGGTCCGTATCGCACGTTCACAAGACGTATCGGTGCGATGGTGTCGTGTCTCTTGTTGATTGCAAGCGCATCGTGCGAGAAGGTCCCGTTGCTTGCACCCACGGCCTCCATGGCCTCCATTATCACGGTGTTGGCAAGCCGAGACGTACTTCCGATCAACGGAACCGCACAAATCATGGCGACGGTGGTGGAGCAGAGTGGGACGGCGGCTCACAACGGAACGCTGGTGACGTTTACGACGACGCTCGGAACCCTCGACCCACAAGAGGCGGTGACGAGCAACGGGCAGGCGACCGTGATGCTACGAGCCGGCACCCAGTCGGGTGTCGCCCAGGTCTCGGCGTTTTCCGGGAGCGCCAGCAGTGAAACCCCGGACTCGACGAGTCATGTGTATGCCTCACTGCGAGTCCCACGAACCCAAGCCTTAATTCGGCCGTCACCTTCTCTGCCGTGGTGAGTCCGTCGACCGTGATCGCCACGGCCTACTTCTGGGAGTTTGGTGAGGCGGGTAAGAGCACCCCGACGACCAGCAACTCCACGATCTTTCCGGGGTCTGAGGTCGAGGGGGACAAGACGGCCAGGGTCACAGCGACATTGCTCGACGGCTCTACGGTCACGACGACGACCTTGGTGACCGTCCGGGAGTAGGAGGCGCATACGTGCGGTGTGGGCTGGCCTCATCGGTCAGGCATTCTATGCATCCGCCCACGAGCGGAAAACCGACCGACCAGCACTCCGCACACCACGGCCGTCGCGAGATACGGGGCCGCGCTATTCCCCGTCGGGAGCAGCAGCGCCCCGACCCCGAGAAGCGTGCCGTAGACCAGGCCGATCCACGCCAGCCACTCCAGGAGTTGACCTCCGATCGGCTCTGGATAGGGCAGCCCGAGACGTGCGGTAACCGGTCTCCAGCCCGGTCCACCGGGTCTGACCTTGGTGTAGAACGCCGCCAGGACCTCATCCGGCTCGGGTGGGGTCAACCAGGTTACCGCCAACCAGCACACGCTGGTCCAGACAACCAAGTAGAGCAGTGACTCCGGAAACAGGACGGTCGTAAACCGCGACAGGGCTAGATGTCCAACAACTGGGGCGATCATGGCTGCCATTTCGGACCAAGCGTTCACCCGCCACCAATACCAACGCAGGATCAGCACGAGACCGATTCCGGCGCCCGATTCGAGAATCAGCTCCCACGCTTGCCGGATCGTCTCGAGATACAGCGTGACCCCGGCACTGGCGACCATGATGGTCAGCGTGGCGACTCGAGCCGCACGGACATAGTGCCGGTCATCAGCGTCCGGGCGCACGAACCGCGCATACACATCCTGCACGAGATACGAGGCCCCCCAATTGAGCTGGGTCGACATCGTAGACATGAACGCCGCGACAAAGCCTCCGAGCACCAGTCCGCGCCACCCCACGGGGAGATGGTCTCGGATGACCATCGCATACCCTGCTTCTGGATCGGGAAGGTCTGGATAGAGGATCAGGGCGGCCAGCCCGGTCAAGACCCACGGCCACGGTCGCACACAGTAGTGGGCAACAGTGAACCAGCCGGTGGCGAGCAGCGCGTGACGTTCGTTGCGGGCAGAGAGCATTCGCTGAGCCAGATAGCCACCCCCACCCGGTTCTTGCCCGGGATACCAGCTTGCCCACCACTGGACGCCGAGATACGCGACAAAGGCACTGAGGGACAGGGTCAGGGTCGAGCTCGATGTGGCCGAGGCGTCGCCAAGCGCTGGCAACACGCGAAACGTGGCTTCAGGGAGCTTGTCGGTCAGGCCGTCAAGCCCACCAACGGCCGGTGTCATGAGGGCAAAATACGCCACCGCGATTGTGCCGGACATCGCGAGGCCGAACTGAACGAGATCGGTGAACACGACACCACGGAGACCGGACACGGTCACATACCCTGCGGTCAACGCGAGCCCCGCGAACACCGCGGTGAGCCGGTCCCAGCCGAGCGTGATGTTGAGAATCTTGGCCATGGCCAAGTTCACCCATCCGATGATCATGCAGTTGATCGGCAGCCCCAGATAGAGCGCGCGAAACCCACGGAGGAGCTGCGCCGCGCGCCCGCTGTATCGAAGCTCCACGAACGCGACATCGGAGACCACCCCGGACCGTCGCCAGAGTCGGGCGAAGAACAACACGCTGAGCGTGCTTCCCAACGCCCCATTCCACCAGATCCAGTTGCCGGCCACTCCGTTGGTCGCGACGAGACCGGCAACCGCCAGCGGCGTGTCGGCCGCAAAGGTCGTTGCGACCATGGAGGTGCCGGCGAGCCACCATGGCAACTGACGCCCCGCGAGGAAGTACTCAGCGAGGTTCTGCCCCGACCGACGTGCGGTTGAGATGGCGATGAGAAACGGAAACATCAGGAAGACGACCAGGATGGCCCAGTCGAGCCCAGCCAGCGTCATGAGGGCCGACCGTTCGCCTCGACGATGGCGTCATGCAGATGTGGTCGCTCGGTGAGGATGGCCTCGTTCGCGCGGGTTGGGTGGACCCGGTTCGTGAGCAACACGATGTAGAGGTCTTGGGCGGGATCGATCCAGAGCGACGTGCCGGTGAAGCCGGTATGACCAAACGCCTGGGCCGAGAGCCGGTGTCCGCAGGACGAGGTCACCAGCATCGTGTCCCAGCCTAGTGCCCGTGAGCTGCCGGGGACCGAGCTCTGTCGCAAGAAGCGGGTGAGTGTCGCCGGGGCGGCCACCTGTCGGGAGCCGGCGAGTGTCCCAAGTACGGCTCGCGCGAAGCGGCCGACCGCCGGAGCCGTTCCGAACAAGCCAGTGTGTCCCGCCACGCCGCCAAGCGCCCAGCCGTTTTCGTCGTGCACCTCACCCCGCAGGAGTCGTCCGCGCCATGGGTCGACCTCGGTGGGGGCCACCCGGGCGCGCCACGCGACAGGAGGGCGATACCGGAGGTCGCCGAGCTCCACACGCGCGGCCCAGCGTTCAAACTGTTCATCAAGGGGCCGGTCGGCGACATCGCCGACCAGAAAGCCGAGCAGAATGAATCCGAGGTCGCTGTAGATGGACTGCGTGCGAGGGGTGTACTCCAACGGCAGCGTGCAGATGGCGTGCTGATAGTCCTGCCGACCGTGATGATCTCGAAAGAACGGCAGGTGAGCCGTCAAGCCGCTCGCGTGCTCGAGAAGGTCAGCAACCGTGACCGCGGTCCGATCCGCACCACGCCAGTCCGGGAACCACCGGTCGAGAGGGTCTTCGAGCCGCAGCCCCCCGCGGTCGACGAGTTGCATCACAACTGTGGTCGTGGCGATGACTTTCGAGAGCGAGGCGAGGTCATACACCGTATCGTTTGTCGTCGGCACCTGTTCGTCATAGTCGAGTCGACCGACCGCGTGTCGCCATTGGGGGCCACCGCTTCCCCCCACCTCGACGGACGCAGACGGAAATACCCGTTGTCGCACGGCGGTCTCGAGACGGCTCGCAACGTCGTCGAAATTGGTCATCATGAGGGACCAAGAGGACGCCGATTCGCCGCCCAACCCGCGACCACGGTGACGGTGGCACCGATGAGGACATACCACTGCCACGAGACATCGGTGAGCAGCCGTATCCCCAGCAGGATGATCGCTCCACTCGTCACCCCAAGATAGGCCGGCACTTGACGACGTACGCCCAGCCGTCCAAGCAGAAAGATGCCGAGGATGAGTCCATTGGTAAACGAGGAGATACTGAGCACTTCGTCAACGATCCGTTGTGAGAGATTGATGGCCACGACCGCGACTAGCATCTGCACGACTCCCCAGCCGATCGTGGCCCGTCTCGCGATCAGGAGTGCACGCGGAGCGTTCTGGTCCTGACCGGTCATCGGAAGATAGAAGTCCGCCATG
>JAYZGM010000059.1:0-5196 GCA_036336225.1 Acidobacteriota bacterium
AAACAGATCCTGCTCGACGACGCCGCCCACCAGCAACGCGGCCACCCCTGCATCGAAAGCGTTCCCGCCTTGCACCAGAATCTCGAATCCGGCCGCCGTGGCGAGCGGGTGACCAGCAGAGACACCGGCCGTCGGCCCTGCGACGAATGGGCGTTGAGCCAACAGGGGCAGGCTCGACAGGACGAGCACGACTAGCATGACGATTACGCGAACATGGGTGTTTGGCATCGGGCTCGCCTCACGCGTTCGGCAAACTTGTCAAGAGTCTTCACTATGCCGAACGCAACTGACGTCGCACATTCGCACCGAGACATTGTCGATCATATTCAAATCGTCTCGGCCTTTGGCGCCTAGAGCAAGGACTCTGATCTGGAGCTACGGGGCATCGCCAAACACCTGTGGCAACCCGAAGGCCGTCGCAAGCGTGAGTACTGCGAGCCGCGCGGCGAAGCTCGTCATGCGAAGTGCCAACTCGATGCTCGAGCAGTGGTGTGATGGCGGCGATCACCAGCGCCTCGACGCTGCGGGCCGGGGTCGGGACCCGCACCTCGGCCTTGGTCGCGGCGTGCTGGGACATGCAGACATCAGGCACGACCGGGAACTCCACCCGGCACACTCGGTCTGCCCCGTCGAGGAACGAGAAGACGTGCGGCCACCCCCTGATGAAAAAAACATCTGCGGCCTCGTGAAGTATCCATCGCCGCGTTCTTCACTCGGAGAGGTCGGCAGACAGTTATGGGTCCCATTGTCGCAACGTCGCAGAACCCCAAGCACGTGTTGCGAGCCAGTTGCCCAGACCGACGAATCACCCGAACGTTCCTCATGATCAACGACGCGTCACCTACGCGATTCTGTGTAGCGCTGAGGCTCCGCGCACGGCGCGCTCGACGTGCTCGACCGTGTTGTAGAGGTGCGGACACAATCGGAGACCACCGGTACCGGCGCCGGCGATGCCATGCTCTTCGTAGAGTCCTTGAACGACCGCCCCTCGGTCAGACCCAGCCACCCCGGCAATACACACCCCGGCGCTGATCTCGGGCGCCATCGGGGTCAGAAGCGTATACCCAACATCGTGCAGCCCTTCTTTGAGTCTCGTTGCGAGACTGACAATCCGGGTTTCGATTCGCCCGCCGCCAATCCGTGCATGAAAGTCGTCGGTCGTTCCGATCGCCGCCAGCGCAGCATCATCGCGTTGTCCCATTGACTCGAACTTGCGCGCCCCGATCGGGCTCGGCTCGATCTCGCGGCCCCAGCTCGGAGCCACGACCCCCGGCCACAACCGGTCGACATGCTCCGACTTCACATACAGAAGCCCTACCTCCTTGGGCCCGAGAAACCACTTGTGTGCACTCGCGCTGAACGAGTCGCACCCCAGCGCACGTAGATCCAAATCGAGTGCTCCCCAGCTCTGGGCGCCGTCCACATGCACGTGGATGCCACGACGATGAGCCACCTCACACAACTCTGCCACCGGGAGCTTGATGCCGCTCACATTCGACACCTGTGTGAGCGCAAGCACGCGTGTCTGTGGGGTCAGGACCCGTTCGAACGTGGCCACGAGCTCGCCCACTCCGCTGGGATGCACGGGAGTGGCAACCCGGCGCACCGCGAACCCGAACCTCGCCCCGCGAACCTCCCAGGCGATGTTGTTCGTCGGGTGGTTCTGGTCCCACACCACGACCTCGTCACCGGCCTCGAGAGGGATGCCATTATTGATGATGTTGTTCGCTTCGCTCGTATTGCGAACGAATGCGATTTCGTCGGAAGAGACTCCGAGCGTGGCAGCCACCTTGGCCCGTGACGCCTCCTGCAACGTCACAAACTTGCGGCGGTTCTGCGACGAGCAGTCGCGGTCGATATCGTAGGTCAGGGCCGAGACCTCCTCGGCCACGACGCGCGGCGATGGACACAGATTGGCGGCGTTCATCGGCACGCGTTCGTCCCGGAACGAGAACTGACGTCGGATCTCCTCCCAATACGATTCCCCATGCTCTCCGCCTGGTTCAGGTCGCGTTTGAAATCGCGAGGCCCCGAGCGTCGTCGGAAGCAACGCCGCTCCTCCTGACACACCTGCGAGAAACTGTCGTCGCGATTGCGGCCGTTGCATCGCTACCCTCCGAAGGCGTTCGAGTCCGCGAGGCCGATACAAGTCCACCCGCCTGATTCGTGCGGGCCTGAGGACCATGCTACTGAGTCAATTGAAACTCGACGCCCGTGGGCGCCAAGGTCGCGCCCCCTATACCCCGGACAACAGCGGGAGGTGGCCCGTACTATCGCCGAACTGCTCCACGTGCACGCCGAACTTCTCCATCAGGTTCAACGAGAGATTGGCCAAGGGTGTCCCCTCCGGATACACCACATGCCGGTCACCGCGGAACCCGTTCTCACGGCCACCGAGAACCACCACGGGCACGTTGTAGTTGTTGTGCGTGTTGCCGTCGCTCATCCCGCTACCGTAGAGCACTACCGTCTGGTCGAGCAACGTGCCATCACCATCTGCAATCGACTGGAGCTTGTCAGCGTAATAGGCCAAGGTGTCCACGTGGTAGGTGTTCAGCTTGGAGAAGTCCTGCATCTTCTCGGGGTTGTTTCCATGATGTGACATGGAGTGGTGCGCCTCGGGCAACCCAATCTCGTTGTAGGACCGGTTGATGTTCTCACGCGCCATCATGAAAGACGTGACGCGGGTGATGTCAGCTTGAAACGCGAGCACCTGGAGGTCGAACATCAGCTCCGCATACTCTCGGAACGTCTCCGGCACCCCGACCGGTCGCTCGGGTAACTCGAAGTCCTCATTGTAGGACTCAGCCGTCGCGATCCGCTGCTCAACATCCCTGATCGCGCCAAGATACTCACCCAGCTTGGTTCGATCGTGTCCTCCCAGCTTGCGCGACAGCGTCGCAATCTCCTCGGACAGCCCATCCAAGATGCTGCGGTCTTCCAGCACCCGGACGGCGCGCTCTTCCGCCGTGTCGCCGGTACCGAACAGACGCTCGAACACGAAGCGCGGGTTCGTCTCAGCCGGAAGCGGCATGGTAGGACTCTTCCACGACATCGAGTTCATATACGCACAGGCGTACCCGTGGTCGCATGCCCCGACCACATCATTTCGGTCAACGGATACCTCGAGCGACGCCAGCTTTGAATCTCGACTGATCCGTTCGGCAATCATTTGGTCGACCGTCGTCCCGGCTTCCACGTCGGCCCCCTCGGTCTGCTTGGGATGCACCGAGCTCATGAACGCGGGCGCAGCGCGAGGATGTTGTCCTCCGGTATCCCCCTGGTCGGTGGCCGGGTAATTGTCGAGCCCGGTCAGCACAATGGTCCGCCTCCGGTGACGCTCCAACGGCTTTAGGATCGAGGAGAACTCGAACCCGGCCCCCTCGGTCGGCGGTCGCCAATCCCACACGTTGACCCCATTCCCCACATAGACGGCGGCGAAACGGGGGGTCACCGGAGCCCGGGCCGACAGCGCGGGGACCATCGCATCCAGAAACGGCACGGCCAGCGACGCGCCCATGCCGCGGAGGATGGTTCGTCTCGGAAGTGCCATCTTCGAAATCACCATCAAACACCTCTCATCGGGTTCATTCAGCCTGGTCAGGATGAGGACTCGCCGTCCTCATCTGGAAGGGGATGCTGGCCACGACGCCTTGAACCAACGCGGCGAATCGATAACCGTCCAGGGCCGCCTCGCGTTTGATACGACGTACAACCGGCATGTCGGTCGCTTCGAGCCCCCGCCCCAACGCGAAGGTCAACAGCCGGTCCGTCACCGTCGTCAAGAACTCATCCGAGTGACGTAACAGCAGGGCCCGGAGTTCACTCGGTCCATCAAAGGTTGTCCCATCGGGAAATTCGGCCGAGGCGTCAATCGGTAGGCCAGACGCATAGATGTCACGCCACTCGCCAATCGCATCAAAGTTCTCGAGGGCAAAACCGAGCTGGTCCATCTGAGCGTGACACGCCGCGCAGACCGGGTTGGCGCGGTGCGCCGCCATTTGCTCACGCATCGGCAGTACCTTCCGCGGATCACGTTCCTCAACCAACTCCGGCACGTTGGGTGGAGGCGGCGGGGGGGGAGCGCCCAAGAGGTTCTCGAGGATCCACTTGCCACGTATCACGGGTGACGTGCGGTTCGCCCGGGAAGTCCCGGTCAGAATCGAGCCCTGCCCCAACAATCCACGACGGGGACTATCGGCCGGGAGTGGGACACGTCGAAAACGCTCTCCGTACACGCCACGGATCCCGTAGTGTCTGGCCAACCGCTCGTT
Source organism: Acidobacteriota bacterium (assembly GCA_036336225.1). Taxonomy (GTDB): domain Bacteria; phylum Acidobacteriota; class Vicinamibacteria; order Vicinamibacterales; family UBA8438; genus JAJEEA01. The sequence continues at coordinate 4,275 of JAYZGM010000059.1, forward strand.
CAGAAACGTGTAGTCGGCGTCCAGCAAGTCGAGCACACTCCGATTCTCACGGATGATGCTCTCGAAGAAGAGCTCGGTCTCGCGCTCAAACGCCCGCCGCAGATTGTCATCGAAATGAAACAACAGCTCTGGACTAGGCTGGAGTCCGGCAACGTTCCGAATGTGGAGCCATTGACCCGCAAAGTTGTCGACCAGCGACTGCGACCGCGGATCGGCAAGCATACGTGCGACCTGTGCGCGGAAGACCTGTGGGTCTCTGAGCCGAGCTTGAATCGCCACATCCAGCAGCTCGTCATCCGGGATGCTGCTCCAGAGAAAGAACGACAGCCGGGACGCCAGCTCTACGTCAGACACCCGATAGGACGTCTCAGACGGTATCGACGCCGGCTGAGCTTCGAATCGAAAGAGAAAGCTCGGGCTCACGAGCATTCCACGAAGGGCCAGCTCGATCCCCGTCTCAAACCCACCCCGCGCGGCGCCATCCCGATAGAGCCTCATCGGCACCTCGAGGTCATCGTCAGTAAGGGGGCGGCGATAGGCACGTCGGGCGAAGGTCGAAATCACTTGCTTCGCGCAGGACACGGCATCCTGTTCGACCCCCGAGTGAGGCGTGCACACCAAGAATCGGCGACGACTCGGAGTCTCGCCCGGCGAGCGCGTATTCCCCGGGGGACCAGTGATAGTCACACTCGACACGACCGGCTCGCCATTGGGCGCCCTATAGGGGTCCCGTCGAAGATCGGGGTCAAACAGATCTTCGACGTAGGCGGTTGTTTTCGCCGCAAAGTACACCTGCACGAGGTGCGAGCCAGCCTCGACCGGTGCGCGAAACCGCATGCTCTCAAGAATGCGCTTGTTGCGCTCATCACCCCGCACACCCTCCGGTCGCTGGACGATGCCGGTCCAGATTCGGGTGTCGTCA
>JAYZGM010000060.1:0-9830 GCA_036336225.1 Acidobacteriota bacterium
TCCCGTCGGGCCCGGTGCCCGGGAACTCTTCAGGCCCCGGCGCCTCGAGTAGCGAGTACCAGTAGCCTGCTGGGTAGTACTGTGCAGCGGCCTGTTCGTCGGGCGCCACCACTGCGGTCAGGTCGATTTGACTGCCAGGCGACACCCGCTGTTTGGGCGAGTCCACCAGACCATAGCCACGCACCCAGACGTCATAGGTCGCGTCAGGCAAGTCGGGCACGACATAGCGCCCCTCGTTATCGGTCACGACGGTTCGGTTGAACCGTGTGGGTAAGTCGGTAGTCTCCGCAATCACCCACACCCCAGCCTCGGGTCCACCGGGCCCCGTGACCACGCCACCAATGTCATCGGCATCAATCTCGACTGCCGACTGTCGGGCGTTCACCCCGGGCTGCAACGCCAGCATGACGATGGCCAGCCCGACCACGAACGCTCCGAGAACCGCCGCTCTGGTTCTGGTCATTTCGGTCTCTCCTATTGATACGAACACTCACGCTCCCCGCGACACGATCCGGTCACGGGCCGCTTCGGCATCACTCGGTCATCGGATCTCAAAGTCCGATTCAGGATGCAGAACATCCTTTCCCCGCCTCAAAAGCACGGCGCGCCCCCGATCCGCGCAGACACGACCACGCACGGATCACGTTCCTCTTCACGCCAGTTCCAATGCAACGCGAACTCGTCCCGTAGCTCTTCATTCGCAATCGTCGACATCACCCGCCTCCGTCCCCTCCTCCTGGCCCTACTCGCCAAGCACACATCCGTGGCTCGCCACGATGGGTAGCCGTACTGCCGCAGTCTATACCGGGTCAACGACTGAGAGCACGGGTCGTCCTCCATGGAGGATATAATCCGAAACCGACAGCACATTCACTCAGATTATGTTCTCGACCCCCCTTGGCTCGGAGCCGTCTGCCCGGGACCTTGCTATTCGCCCCATCTCAACCGTGATCGCTCTCACGCTATTGGCGGCGACCGCATCGTGCCAGCAGCAGTCCTGGGAGCAGTACATGGAAGCGGCGTCCTTCGCCGCTGGCGACGATCAGCTCGGAGAAGCAAAAGAGTGGTTCCTGTCAGCTGAACGACTGGCCCGCGGGTTTGACTCAACTGATCCGCGGTTGGCGGTCACGCTCGGAAATCTGGCCGATCTCTATCACGGCGAGGGCCGCGACAGCGAAGCAGAGCCCTTGTATCTCGAAGCGCTGTCCTTACTCGAGCGGGTCGATGGACCCGAATCCGCACGCGTGGGTCGGTTTGTCGCCGACCTAGCCGTGTTCTATACGGTACTCGGCCGGTCAGAAGAGGCCGAACCGCTGTACCACCGCGCCCTGACGGCACTCGAGTTGGAATATGGGCCGTATCACGACGACGTCCTCGTCCTCAGAACCGCGCTTGCCGGCTTCTATCTGGAGCAAGCCCGATTTAGGGAGGCGGACCCGCTCTATCGTGAAGTGCTCGCTCTTCTCTGGGACACGCCCGAGCCAGACCACGACCGTCTGCTGACGGTGCTGGACGAGTATGGGCTCGTACTGCGGGCCTTGGGCCGCACGGAAGAGGCGGAGGTTATCCTGGACGAGGCTCGGGCCATTCGGGCGCAATTCTAAAAGAAGGAGCCACGACGCACTATGCGATCTTTACTCGTTCTCTCGCTGGCGCTACTGCTCGGTGCAACATCCAGTCTGGCCGACACTGTCACCACCGTCATCGGCACCGGCGGCGCCGGGTTCTCCGACCAGCAGGTGTCCAACCCCTACGGCGTCGTGATCGGGCCGGATGGCGCATTGTATTTCTGCGATCTGGACAATCAACGGATCCGACGTCTTGACCTCACGACCGGTCGCACGACGACGGTCGCCGGCAACGGGAACCGGGGCTACCGTGGAGACGGGGGTCCGGCCACCGACGCAGCGCTCAATATGCCGCACGAGATCCAGTTTGACGATCAAGGACACCTTTATATCGTCGAGCGGGACAGTCACGTCGTGCGACGCGTCGACGCGGTGACCGGCCTGATTTCAACCGTCGCCGGTACAGGAGAGGCTGGGTTCTCCGGGGATGGTGGACCGGCCGTCGAGGCGCAACTCCAGCGGCCACACAGCATCGCCTTCGACCCCAGCGGCCGGCTCTTGATCTGCGACATCGGCAATCACCGAATCCGCCGGGTTGACCCGACAACGGGGATCATTGAAACCTGGGCGGGCACGGGCGCGAGAGAGCCGACCCCGGACGGTGCCCCCTTGGCCGGAACCCCGCTCAATGGCCCCCGCGCAATGGCCAGCGATCCGGACGGCAACCTCTACCTTGCCCTTCGGGAGGGCAACGCCATCTACCGCATCGACCTAACATCCGAGACAATTCATCATGTCGCGGGAACCGGTAAACAGGGGTACACGGGCGACGGAGGACCGGCCACCACCGCAACATTGGCCGGCCCAAAGGGACTCGCCTACGCCGATGGCAGACTCTACATCGCCGACACTGAGAACCACGTAATCCGCATGGTCACCGTCGACACTGGTGTAATTTCGACCGTCCTGGGTGACGGGGAACGCGGTGACGGCCCAGAAGATGATCCCCTACGCTGTCGGATGGCACGACCACACGGGGTGTTCTACGCACCGGGTGTCGGGCTCTACATCGGAGACAGCGAGGTCCACCGAATCCGGTTACTCGAGTAAACCCACGGAGATGACCATCATGGCAATCACACGGAAGACGTCCCGCCGCACCATCTGCACATTGATCGGTCTGGCTCTGGTCGCTAGTGTTGTCCGCGTGCACACACAGGAGCCTCGCACCCCACGCAATGTCGAAGAGTTCGACGCGCTGTTTCAGGAATACAACAACTGGGGAAGGTGGGGTGCCGACGACGAGCTGGGCACCATGAACTTGATCACGCCCGAGAAGACGCGACACGCGGCGACGCTCGTTGAGCGCGGCATCACCGTGTCGCTCTCGCACAATCCCATGCCGGACGAAGCGCCGGACAACCCCGACGCGGCGTTCAATCACACGATGGGACGCACACTCCGCAGCGACACCTATGAGTTCACCTACCACGGCTATGGTGTGAGTCATATCGATTCGTTGTGTCACTTCCTCTGGAACGATCGCCTGTACAACAACATCGCCCCTTCGGCCAGCACCCCTGACGGCTGTGGCAAACTGGGAATTCAGAATCTGAAATCTGGCATCGTGACCCGTGGCATCCTGCTCGACTTCCCACGTCTCAAAGGCGTTCCGTACCTCGAGCCACAAACACCAATCTTTATTGAGGACATCGAGGCCTGGGAAACGCAGGCCGGTGTCACCGTCTCCGAGGGGGATGTCATCTTCATCCGCACGGGACGGTGGGCGCGACGCGCGGCCCTCGGCCCCTGGTCGGTGTCGGGTAACAGCGCCGGTCTGCACGCATCGGTGCTCCCCTGGATCAAGGAACGCGGCGTGGCATTTGTTGGCAGCGATGCCGCCACCGACGTCATGCCATCGCTCGTGGAAGGTGTGACGCAGCCGGTGCACACCATGCTGATCGCCGGGCTGGGCACCAACATCTTCGACAACATGGATCTGGAGGCGCTCGCCGAGACGGCGGCCCGAGAAAACCGCTGGGAATTTATGATCACCGCGGGGCCGATTCCGGTCGACGGCGGCACCGGCTCGCCGCTCAATCCGATCGCCGTGTTCTAGTGTCCCAGGAAAGGAAACCGTATGGCTCGTTGGCTTGGCGTTGCGTTATTAGTCCTGGGGCTCGTTAGCGGTCGGCCCGTCGCGGCACAGACGGCTCACGACGACTTCCATCATCTGGGTCAGATCAACAAAGCCTCCATCGTGATGTTGGAAGGTGTGGGATTGGTCCCGTCGCCGATGGCGACCACTATAGCCGAGGGCATCCGCACCGTGATCACGGAGCAAACGGCCTCAAGTGCCGCGCGCTCAGCCGACTACCTCGTCTTCGAGGCGCGTCTGGTGGAGGTATCCGGACGTGATGCGTCGCGTCTACATACGGGACGAAGCCGGCAGGATATCGGCTCCACGTATCGGCGACTCGCAACGCGCGAAGCGCTCCTGGGTGGCTATGAGGCGTTGCTCGCTCCCCGCGACGCCCTGCTCGAGCTCGCCGGCCAGCACACCGAGACCGTCATTCCAGCCTACACCCACGGGGTGCAGGCCCAGCCGACCTCGCTAGCACACTACCTCTTGGCCTTTGCCGCCGCACTCGACCGCGACGCCAACCGTCTGCAGGAAGCGTTCGCCCGGGTAAATCTCAGTCCACTGGGTGCCGCGGCCCTTGGCACCTCGGGATTTCCGGTCGACCGGCATCGGCTAGCCGAGTTACTGGGCTTCGCCGGCGTTCTCGAGAACTCCTACGACGCGAATCATGTGTCATCAGTGGACTCAAAGACCGAGGTCGCGTCAACCCTCGCCATCTCAGCGGTGGCCATCGGGCAATTCGTCGAGGACGTGCACATTCAGTATCACGACCCGGTGCCATGGATGGTGCTCGATCGAGCGTTGACCGGTGTGAGCAGCATCATGCCGCAAAAGCGGAATCCAGTCCCGATCGAAACCCTACGTCGTCTCGCGAGCACGGTGATCGGTGATGCGCAGACCGTATTTCTTACGGCACACAACACCTCGACCGGAATGGCCGACTATCGAAGTGGCGCACAGGTGCTGGAAACGATCGCCAAGGCTAGCGACATGTATCGTCTGTATGCCGACGTCGTCAATGGCCTCCAAGTGAATCCAGCCCGGTCACTCGCCGAAGTCGATGCCGACTACGCCACGATGACCGAGGTAGCGGACACCCTCCTCCGACACGCCGACGTGCCATTTCGCGTCGGGCACCACTACGCCTCGGAGATCACAGAGTATGGACGCGCACACGGGAAGCGTCCCAAAGAGCTAACGTCGGAGGAACTGCAGCACCTGTATGTGGAAGCCTACGGCGAACCGCTCCCGATTGACGTCGCGCTCGTTCACGCCGCCCTCGATCCAGAGCAGATGGTGACAAGTCGCCGTGGTCTTGGCGGTCCCCATCCGGACGAGGTCGCCCGAATGTTACGGAGCGCACGCGCTCGCGTTGACGCGAGCCGACAGTGGCTGGCCGAAACACGGGAACATCTGCAGGACGCCGAAACAGCACTCGAAACGGCCTTCACCGCGCTTGGCGCCAGCCGCTAACGGGGTACTCGACTACCGTGCACGATGGGAGCATCTGGCCGACGCCGTCCGACCGTGGCCTGACCGACTCACGGTGCCGGCAGGCGATCGCGGTGCACAACCGCAACCCCGTGCATGTAGCCGCCGACGCCCGAGAAACGCTCGGCCGCGGCCAGGAGGATCTCTTCTCTGGCCGCCTGCTCCCGCCCATAGGCGTCGTGGTAGAGCGCGCGGTAAAGGTGCGCATAGAAGCGGGCTCGTGGATTGTTCGCGGCTGACAATACGTCCTGCGGCGTCATACGTCCGGCGAACATCTCATAGATCTCGCGCATCGGCGACCGGGTGTCTCGCCCCACTGGCAGGAGCGCCTCAAGCGCAGCTTGTGGTGACTGCTCACGAGCCACGCAGAGAAAATGCCATGCTGCGTTCTCCACGTCGTTGGGATTGACACGCCGGTGCGATTCGAACTGTCTTCGACAGTCTTCGAATCGGTCCACGTAGTACAACGCGATGCCACGCTGCCAAAACTGCGGCGCCGCGTCGGGCCGTGCTCTAGCCACTTGATCGAACCCATCAACGGAGGCCTCGACCCGGCCCGCCAAGAAATCCTGCTCGGCCTGGCGCATGATCTGAGTCGGTGACTGCGCAGACGCCGGTGCCGCCAACACGACGAGCACGGCCAGCACCAAGCAGCGAGAAGAGCCTCGCAGCCCGCGGCAAAAGCCCCGTGGCCTTCGAGTGACGCGGAATCCCACAAAAGGACGCCGTTCGGCTTTGATCCAACGGGGTCGAAAATGCCCATGCGCCCCCGTCGCGCCTTGCCAGCCGAGCGCTGCGCCGCTCTCGGTGCCACGCGGGATTTCACTACACGCTGCTAGTCGGTTCATCTCAACCTCATCCCCCAACCCGATTTCGTTACACTCGTTCAGCGGCTTGTTATTGCACGTTCAGCAACTCGATGTCGAATACCAACGTGGCATCCGGCGGGACAGGCCCGAACCCGACTGCGCCATACCCGAGCTCGGGCGGAATGAGCAATTGACGCACGCCACCCACCCGCATGCCGACAACACCCTGATCCCAACCCGCGATGACCGACCCGATGCCCAAAATGAAAGCGAACCCCTGCCCCTCTGAAGAATCGAATTGGACGCCTTTGTTCTGCGGCCGGGTGGGGTCATACAGCCAGCCCGCGTAGTCGACACTGACGTTGTCCCCATTGGTCGCTTCGACGCCGCTGCCCACCACGATATCAGTGACCGTGAATGGTACGGAAGACGGCGCCACTGGGTTCGAGCTCGACTCACACCCGACCAATACGTGTGCTAGACATATGGTCGAGACGACCCCTCGGGTCCTAAATGGTGTCATCCGATCTCCACAAGACACAGGCCAGCTGTCGCCTGGCATCAACGGGATCCGCTCCCACCTACAGCTTAGCAAGAGTGTGATTCGTAACCACGATGGCACCCACGCCGGCCGCGTCTGACCGTTGAGTCGTGTCGGAGTCGCTCGCCGACCATCGGGCATCGTCCTACGCCAAACCAATACCGTCAGACACAGACGGCCTGCGGCCACGGTGAGGACGTGACGGAGGTCGCCCGCAGCAGGAGTTCTACCGAATTGGCGACAACGTGATGTCGCGCAACGCCACCTCTTTCAGTATTCCGTCGAGGGCCGTCAGAGCGGTATTCAATTCAAGAAGGACGCCTCGGGACATCTCTAGGCTGTGTTCGTTCGGCTGATATTGAGTGCCCCTCGGATAGTCGACAAACGGGGTCCGGGTCTGCTCGATATGGGTGCCTAGGATGTGAGCAACCGGGCGATCCCGGGTAAAGTCCACGAGCCGCTGTGTACTCTCAACGAACGCGAAGAAGTCCTCTTCGGACACGTAGATGCGACCTGGATAGAGGCTGTCGCCGGTCAAAAGGAGCCCCGTCCTCCGGTCATACAATGCGAGCCCCGCATCGTCATGTCCGGGAATCGGAATCACATCGACGACACGGTCGCCGAGATCGATCTGCCCGGTCTCAGTCGGCCAGTTGTCGATTCCAAACGCCACCGGAATCCTGTCGACTGCGGGAGGCACTATCTCAACGTCGTCGTCGAAATGCCGATCGCCAGCCACATGGTCGCCGTGCGAGTGTGAGTGAACGACGGTCAGCGGCACTGTGCCTGGCTTGCCATTTCGTTCCGACCACTGCGCCAACAGGGGCTCGACAACCGCCGCGGGGTCCGCGGCCCCAGCCCCGGTATCCTCAAGCAGCGCCCGTTCCTCTCCGAATATCAGATACAAGAACGGCTTCTCATAGTGGACACACCCAGACTGGCGCAAAATGTAGAAGTCGGGGTTGTACTCGTGCACTTGCCACCGGGACATGCCCACGCAATCAGGTCCGCCCGTCCGCCAACGCGTGGGCAGCTGTCCCAGCTCAAGGTTAGAACGGATATCGACTTCAGGAGCCGCCGTCTCCGAGCCTGTCATGTCCGACCTTGGTCGAGACACGGGCTCGGCGCAGCTCCGGTCGTCCGCGACGCCAGCTCGTTTCCTCTGACACCCCACGGTAGTGAGACAGAGCAGGGTGACCACCGCCGCGATGCGACCCGCTGTGATGTGCATCCTGACTCGAGCCGGCCCCCTAAAGACGCCTCCGCCCCGTTACTCCGAGCGCAGCGCTACGACTGGATCGACCTTCATCGTACGAAGCGCTGGAACTTCTGCTGCGCGCAACAACACCCCGAGCAAAACCAGTCAAGTCCCGCAAACCATACAAGGTGAATAGCGTCTTCAGACGGATCATGTCAGTCACTGGTCCTGCTGGTCGCGGTCCCGATAGCAACCTTTAGTCCGGAAGCGCAAACACGAACAGGTTGTTGCCGGCGCTTGGACGAAGCTCCGGGGTCAACCCCATGAATCCCGATGCGGTGGCCGCGCTCCCCGTACTGACCGCGACATACTGCCGACCGTTGACGGCGTAGGCGATCGGAAATCCTGTGACCGGCGAGCCGATGTTGATCTCCCACAATACGTCCCCGGTCGTCTGGTCAAATGCGCGAAACCGCCCGTTGACATCCCCACCAAACACCAGCCCACCGCCGGTCGCCACGAGCGACATCGTGCCGGCGCGCTGCTCGTGAATCCAACGGGTTCGACCGGTTTCGGCCGAAATCGCGCGTACCGTGCCCAGTTGGTCAGTGCCGGGGACAAGCTGAAAACGCGCCGCCAACCGATAGATGGCGAGCCCGCCGTCCATCGTCGACAACACCCGCGCGCAGGTATTCCGGAGCGGGTAGTACATCGTGTTGGTCAGTGGACTGTAGGCACCTGCCTCCCAGTCTTTCCCGCCCATCCAGGATGGGCAGGAGAGCACTTCCTGGCCAAGCCCGGTAAACACGGTTTCGCCGTTCTCAGTAACCGCCCCGGTCGCGCCATCGATGTGGGTAATGACGTTCTGGGCAACGGTGGGCGTGGCCCAGAGGAACTCGCCGGTTGCTCGGTCAAGCGTGTAGACCAGACCGGTCTTCCCGGGAATCCCGGTGATGACCTTTCGCCGCTCGCCGAGGCGGAGACGCGGATTGATCCAGTCCACGGCCGCCGGGTCCGGAGCAACGAGAGTGTCGACCAATAGTCGCTCGAACGGATGGTCGAGATCCCAATGGTCGTTCAGATGTTGATAGTGCCACGCAATCTGGCCGGTATCAGCGTCCAAAGCAAGCGTCGAGTTGTGATAAAGGTGGCGATTCTCGACTCCACCCAGCATGAACTTCGGCGCCGGGGAGGTCACCGACGTTCCGATGTAGATGAGATTGAGCTCCGGGTCGTAGCTTGGCACCATCCAGGCTCCGACGTGCTTCCGCTCCTCAAACGGCACGTCACCCCAGGTTTCGTCACCTGGCTCACCCGGCCCCGGGATGGTCCGCCGTCGCCACAGTTCGGCCCCCGTTAAGGCGTCGTGGGCCGTAATGACACACGCGTCCGGTCCGCCCGGCTCCAAACAGCTGCGCCCAGAAATGACTCTTCCGTTGGCGATGATCGGGCCCGACCCCTGTATCGCTGGATGGGTGGTGTAGTCGAGCACTTCGGTGTCCCACACCACATCGCCACTACGCGCGTCGAGCGCGAAGACGTGGTCGTCCACGCTCGTGTCGATGATGAGACGGTCGTAGATCGCGACGTTGCGGTTGTTCTCTGACAGAAACCCCGCGATCTTCTCGTAGACATCTTCGGGATTGTCCCGTCGATGCTCCCAGATCAGGTCACCGGTCACGGCATCGATCGCCTGAATGACGTCCCGAGGATTGGGCATATAGAGCACGCCTCCATACGCAAGCGGGGTCCCCGTCTGACTCCCCTCGCCGAGCGCCCGTGTCCACACGAGCCTCAAGCTATCCACGTTCGCACGATCGATCTGGTCGAGCGGGCTGTATCCCCACCCGTTCAGAGTCCGACGCCACATGAGCCAGTCGTCCGGAGCCGGGTCCTGGAGCATCGCGTCGGTCACGGGAGCCATGTCGTCGGTTTGCGCCCGGAGCGCCACGTCGACGACCGAAGTGAGCACGAGCGCGAGGACAACGGTGAGCCAGCAATTTGTCAGACGACGAGGAAACATCTCGTTTCTCCTGGGAAGCGCACGAGGCCTGAGAACGCACCCCAGATCCTATCAACG
>JAYZGM010000061.1:0-10833 GCA_036336225.1 Acidobacteriota bacterium
GGAATCGACCCATTCCCGCTACCCGCGCTGTGTGGGGCCGAATTGTCCGCCGCATTCTCTCCGTCCCCCGTATTACGAGACACCGGGCGGCATGCCTCCTCCTGCCCGAGACGGTTTCTTCGACGAGGTCACTGATGTGGCGTGGGATCCGGAGGGCAACATTTACTTTAGCGACGGGTACAACAACGCCCGGGTCGCCAAATATGACGCGGATGGGAACTGGGTCACGGCATGGGGGGAGCGTGGCAGCGATCCGGGGCAGTTTCGAGTGCCACACGGGATCGCCGCCGATGATCAGGGACGTGTCTACGTCGCCGATCGATCGAACAATCGGGTTCAAGTGTTCGAGTCAGATGGTACCTTCGTGCGTCAAATCACACTCGAGGACCTCAGACGTCAAGCACCCGTTCCTCCCGACTACGCCCCGAAAGTCCCGAACTTTGGCCGGCGCCCGGACGGGAGCTACAACTCGCTCTGGCCCAATACCATCTGCGTCACCCCTGGTCCGGATCCGGTGATGTTCACGCAGGACATGTTCCCGGGACGGATCTACAAGATGTCACTGGACGGGGAGGTGCTCGGCTATCTCGGCCGCGATGGACAGGCGGTGGGGCAGTTCGGCTGGATTCACGGTCTGGCGTGTCCGGCCGAGAACGAGATCTTTGTGGCCGAGTTGCTCACCTGGCGGGTCCAGAAGATTACGATTCGCGACTGAGACGGGTCGCGTCACATCAAGCATCCATAGTCAACCCTCATTACCGCAGTCCTCGTCGCACGCCGCCGACCAGGAAGGGCGTGAACGTGGCAGTTGAACGGGTGGTGGTTGTCGGTGCAGCCACCCACGCGGCACGCCGGGGAGATGGGTCAGGCCCGCTGAGAGAGTCCATGGCGTGAGGGTTGTGACGTCGACGCGCGCCACAAGAGCGCTCGATGCCCTCGGCGTCGAGTATCGCACCGTAGGTTATCGCGTGTCGGAGCGTGTCGGTGAGGGATACGGTAAAGCCGTGGCGGCCGCTATCGGGATGGTGCCCGAGCGGGTGTTCAAGACCTTGGTGGCCGAGGCGGACGGTAAGGGTGTTGTGGCCATCGTTCCCGTCTCGAAGCGAGTCTCCACAAAAGCACTGGCGCAGGCGGTCGGGGCCAAGCGAGCGATATTGGCCTCGCCTCAGGTCGCGGAGCGACTCACGGGGTATGTTGTGGGGGGAGTCAGTCCGTTCGGCCAACGTCGGCGTCTCGCCGTGTTCATCGATGAGTCGGCACTTGCTCAACCGGAAATCGCCGTGTCGGGCGGTCTCCGTGGGCTCCAGCTGGTCATCGCGCCTCTCCCTCGTCTCCATGCTGCAAGCGGTTCCGGTTCCTCTTGTCATGTAGACGCGCGTTCGTGGTCATGGTGCCATGAGACATCCGGCGTCCACACGTTGCCCGCGCCATGCTTTACAGGGCAGGACACCGATGGCGTGTCGAGCTCGCGGAGAGAATCGGCAGGGACTGGAGTGAGGGAGCGCGGGAGGGCGACGACCGGTAATTCACCGGCGTGTTCTTGGTCAGTGGCATTGGCGCCGCTTTGTGGTCGGTGTTGGTGGGGGGAGACCACCGACCCAGGGAATCCGGGTGCCGACGAGCTGCATGAGTCACAACCCGTCTGGCGAGAGCCGCACCCGTGGTGCATACAGCGTGGCACCGGTCAATGGGACGCCTGCGACCGAGAGTGTGCTCAGGGGCATTTGTATGAGCCTTGCATGCCGCTGAATTGTGAGCACGGGGTTGACAACCCACGCTGCCATCTTGCCCGCCGAGCCCATATCGCTGTCCGCTTCAACTTCCTAATAGACGAATAGCGTGACTAGAGACTTCCGCCGGTCTTCCACGCTGGCCGAAGAGTGGCCGTGGGCCGTGAGCGGTGGAGACGACGGCCATTCTGTCCTGGCGACGACCACCGGTGTCTGCGGGTGCTGGAGCTGTCGGCGACCGGGGCTTAGAATTGGCTGGGACCGAGTAGCCGACACGCTTGGAGAGAACGGTCGCTGCGATGAACGACGGAGCTGTTTCCCCACGCCTTCCGGGGCGTCTTGGTGACGGCCCCGTGCGCGGGTCTACGTATGGTGGCGGAGCTGGTCATCATCACCGCTACGGCAGATGACAAGATCGACACCCACCGGTTTCGGCCGGTCGCACACGTCGACACGAGAAGAAAGGCAAGCCATGGGCATCACGCGCGCGTATCGGATCGGGCTGGGGATGTTGGGGCTGGTTCTGGCCGGCCAGACCCCGGCCACCGCTCAAGATCTGCGTTTGGTCAATGCGGTCGCCGCGCAAGACCACGAGGCGGTTCGAGCGCTGTTCGACGAGGGGGTTGACGTCAACGCCGCGAGAGCCGATGGGGCCACTGCGCTTCTGTGGGCGGCGCACTGGAACGACCGTGAGGCGATCAGCCGGCTGGTGGCCCGGGGGGCAGACGTCAACGCGGCTGACGACCATGGCGTGACACCGCTTGAGCGTGCGGCGGAAAACGCGAGCCCGGAAGTGGTTGAGGCGTTACTGGCGGCGGGGGCTCGCGCCACCGTCATGCAGACCAACGGGCTGACGCCGCTGATGACCGCGGCTCGGACCGGTCATGTTCGGGTCGTCGATGCGTTGTTGACTCATGGTGCGGACGTTAACCACGCGACGGACGAGACAGATAGCACGGCATTGATGTGGGCCGTGGCGGGACGGCATCAGGGAGTGGCGCGGGTGTTGCTCGACGCCGGCGCCGATCCGACGGCCTCGACCATCAACGGATTCACCCCCATGCTGTTCGCGGCCAGCAACGGCGATGTGGAGATGGCGACCATCCTGATGTCCGCCGGTGTCCGGATAGACAAGGCCCCATCGGAGGCGATTCAGGCGCTCCCGTACGCCATCGTTACGGGCCACGACGAGTTCGCGCTGTTTCTGCTCGAACATGGCGCGGATCCGAACGGCACCATGGCCGGGGTGGCGGCGCTCCACGCGGCCGCGGGCCGGGTGGGTACGTGGCTGCGTGACTGGAACCGAACCCACGCGGGTGGGGCAGCTCTTGGCACGTTTGGGCGTCGCTCGATTGACCCCATTGGTGGTCTGAAGCTTACGAAAGCGCTCTTGGCGCGCGGGGCGGATCCTGATGTGCGTATCAGGACGTCCGCCATGTTCATGAGCTATATCGGTTACCCCCGACGAGGCGCGTTTGAACCGTTTGCGTGTGGAACGGGCGATCTTCGCGGGGCCACCCCGCTGTGGGTCGCGGCGTTCTGGGCGAACGCTGGGGTGCAAGACATTCGTGACGGTCGTGGCGACAACCGTGGGCTGATGAACCCGGCTCGGACACGGGCCGGCACGGAGATCATTCGGGTGCTGCTTGAGGCCGGCGCGGATCTCCGGCTCACGACCGACGATGGGACGACCCCGTTGATGGTTGCGGCCGGGTTGGGGCGATCCACCTATACGCCACGCGAGCCGAGAGGGATGCCGTCTCCCGGTGCCGAGGCGGCAGTGAAGGTCCTGGTAGAGAGTGGCGCCGACATCAACGCAGTCAATGAGGCGGACTTCACCGCCTTGCACGGTGCGGCGCTACGTGGGCTGAACGAGGTCGTCGAGTATCTCGTGGAGCAGGGCGCGGATATCGACGCGCGAGACTTTCGCGGGCGCACGGCCTACCGCATGGCGGAAGGAACCAAGCAATCGTTTCAGTTTCAAAGCTGGCCAGACACGGCCAAGAGACTCGAGAAGCTCGGCGCCGATCCGAGGCTGGGTATTCCGGGTACCGTGCAGGAGCGTCTTCGAGACCTACGGGGCGAGTCGGCCGACGCCGAGCCGCTCAAACCGAGATAACGACCTGTCCTCGTGCGTGCCCACTTCTGGAACGCAAATGGCCTCTGGGATCTGGGGTAGGCTTGGCGTCTGTCGATGGTCGAGTGAGCTGCCCGGTTTCGAGGAGCCCCGTAGTACACGACGGTCGTCGTTGCGAGGTGTGCCCATCAGCGTCACGAGCGTCTGACGCGTGAAACTAGACCGGCCAGGGCTCGAGCCACGGCCTTGCTGGTCGCCCCCACCAGCCGTAGGCTCCCTCATTCTTCAACACGTGTCGGCACGCTGCGACCGAACGGTTACCGCTTCCGGCCCACGGTCGTGACCATGCGGTGCAGAAAGCAGAGTCGCGCGTCGTCGTCGCGGAAGACGGGTGTGCCGCTGAGGTGTTGTTCGGCGTCGGCTTGAATGAGTTGACGAACCTGCTCCGCGGTTTCGGGTGGGGTGTCGGTGGTACGGAGCCACCTCTCAACGTCTTGTCGTCGTTGTTCCCAGCGAAGATTCTCGATCTCGAGACCCGCGTCCCGATACAGCCCGATGAGCTGGCCAAGGGACAAGGCAGTCACATGGGAGGGGTCACGCAGGCGCTCCCACCGGTCGTAGTAGGCCGCGCGGTCAGCGCACTCGCTGGCGATGAGATCCTCTACGGCGACCTTGCCGCCGGGTCGACAGACACGCGCCATTTCCGCAAGCACCTGCCCCGGCGTATCGAAGTGGTGAAATGACAGCCGGCAGACGGCGAGATCAAATGACCCGTCGTCGAAGGGCAGCCGGTTGGCATCCGCTGATTCGAACGTCACATTGGTCAAGCCACGTTCGGTCTGATTTTGTCTGGCGATTGTCAGCGGGGCGTCGGTTAGGTCTACGGCGACGACCTCGCGGCATACCGTTGCGAAGGCGAGAGCCACATAACCCGGCCCAGTGGCGACCTCCAAGACGCGGCTCTCTGCGGTGGGCTGAGCCGCGTGGACAAGTCGCATGGCCCAATCGCTATCGACGATGGTGGGATTGGCTGCGTAGGCCGTCGCCTGCTTGGTGAACGCCTGTTGGACGAGTGCGTTATGCTCCGAAGCTGAGCGTGCCATAAATAAGACCGATTTGGTTTGGTCGCACCGGTTCAAGAAAGCGCTCGACGCGTCCGCCGATCGGCGACAGTCGCGCCCGGACTATACATCTCCTAAGTCTCAAATGTTTGCAGGTGAATCAAGTTTTTCGAGCCTTGCGGAGATGCAGTCCCCGCGTAGCGGGGCCATTGAATGACGCCTGCTCGTGAAGGGCCGGTTCCACGCGGCGGATTGAGGCGGAGCTTCACGCGCAGGCCGTGCGCTCACTCTAGCACCGCCAGCGTTGCCGCAGGACGCCCACGAACGCGGCTGGTGTCGGTACGCGGCCGCTTCGGGTGATGAGGCCAAGATGCTGGCTGACCGCCGGCGCGCGGAGCGGACGGGCGCTCACCGGGGGCGACTGTCTTCCGGTGAGAATCGTTGCCGGGGCGACGGCAACGCCAAGCCCTTGGGCCACGAGCTGAAAGGCGGTCGCA
Source organism: Acidobacteriota bacterium (assembly GCA_036336225.1). GTDB lineage: Bacteria > Acidobacteriota > Vicinamibacteria > Vicinamibacterales > UBA8438 > JAJEEA01. The sequence continues at coordinate 5,366 of JAYZGM010000061.1, forward strand.
AACTGCGTCACCGTGAAGCCGACCCGCATCGAGAGACCTGCGGCGACCATGGCGTTGTCGAAGATACGACGCGTGGCCGACTCCATCGGCATCGCGATGAGCGTTTCACGGGTGAGGTCGGAGAGCGGCACCGTCTTGCGGCGGAGCAACCGGTGACCGGCAGGGAGGACGACGCTGAATCGGTGTGCGCCGAGGGGTTCGATCGCCAGCGGCCCCTCGGTGTCGCTCGCGTCACCGAGCCCAAAATCCGCGGAGCCGGTGCGGACCTCTTCTAAAACACTGGCTTGGGTCCCTTCACGCACGTTGACCACGACGCCGGGATACTGCCCGGCGAAGGTCTTGACGATCGCGGGAAGGATGCCGTGGGCGACCGACATCAGGGTGGCGACCACGACCTGGCCGCGCGTCACCTCTGCCAGCTCGCGGACATTCGATACACCAAGAGCAATATCTGTGAGCAGTCGTGTGGCCAGTGGTATGAACTCGCGACCGGCCGCGGTCATGACCACCCGTCGCGTCGTGCGCGCGAAGAGCGTCAACCCGAGCTCGTCCTCGACTCGTTGGATGGTGCGGGTCAATGTGGGCTGCGAGATACCGAGCTCGGAGGCCGCGGCGGCGAAGGTGCCATAACGAGCGACGGCGGCGAGCGCGCGCAGATGCCGCGTGCTCAGGTCGAGGCCGAAACCACGGGGTCTTGCCGTGCGTGAGCGGTAGTGGGGTCGCATATATTAATACTAAATATGCATTAATAAATTAGACAATAAAATAATTGCATTAATAAAGAGTCGTCCAACATAATGCGCCGGGAGGAGACGCAGACCATGACCCTCGTTTCGAAGCGTTACGAGGTCGCCGACATCCTGGCGGCGCAAGAGTTTTGTCACAGCCGAAGCTGGACGGACGGTTTGCCCGTCGTGCCGCCGACCCGCGAGGCGGTAGAAGCCTGTCTCGAGTGGGCGCTACTCCCCGCCGACCATTTGGTCGGGGTCGAACCCGTGCGTGAGCGAGCCGTCACCGCTGAGAAGCTGGCGGTCAACGCGGTCATGGCTGGCTGTCTCCCGATGCACTTCCCGGTGGTCGTTGCGGCCTTCACTGCAATGCTGGAGGAACCGTTCTTGATGCATGGTGCTACCGCCAGCACTGGCGGGTGCGCTGTTCTGATCGTCATCAACGGACCGGTGCGGAATGAGCTTGGAATGGATGGCACCTTTAATGCCCTTGCCGCGAGCGACCGTGCTACGACGTGCATCGGACGGGCCGTTCGGCTCGTCCTTTGCAACCTCCTTGACGCGAGACCCGGGGATGTCGACCGCTCGACGCTTGGTCACCCTGGCAAGCTCCGCTACTGTCTGGCCGAGGACGTGGAGCACGCGCCTTGGCCGTCACTCGCCGAGGACCAGGGCATTCCGCCAGGCGCGTCGGCGGTGACGGTCATGGCGGCCGGCTCCCCGCGTCAGGTGATGAATGAATGGACGACCCGACCCGAAGAGATCCTTGATACGTTTGTCGCCGAAATAAAAGCCAACATGCGCCACTACTCGATTTGGCCGGGCAACTACGCGATCGTCCTGCCGCCACAGCTCCGAGCCCATTTCGCCAAGGCCGGGTGGTCGCGTCGTGACATCAAACAGTATGTCTTCGACCACGCGCGTATCTATCGTCGCGAATGGGCCGATGTGGGCAAGGCGGCGGTGGTCGGTCGACACGGAGATCAGGAATACGGCGCAATGCCCGACCCAGAACATCTCCTGATCATCGCCGCCGGAGGGCCCGCCGGTGGGTTTGGCGCGGTGATTCCGCCCTGGCTCGGCCCAAAGAGCAAGGCGGTCTCGGTGGCGATCGGCGCGTGCGTCGACTGTACGCCACCAAGCGCCTGATTTTCCGCAACATGATCGGTTATGAGGTTAAGCACCTATGTCTATCGAAATGCTCGATCCAACCCATGAAGCTGATGCCGTGGGGCTCGCGATGGCGGGTCGGTTGCCCGCGCTGGAGGGAAAGACTGTCGGTGTGATTTCGAACGGCAAGCGGAACACGATTCCGTTTTTCGATGCCTTCGAGCACGCGCTGGTCGAGACCCATGGGGTCGGGCAGGTCGTGCGGCGGACAAAGTCCAACTACAGTGCCCCGGCCGACGCGAATCTGGTGGAGGAAGTCCGGACGTGGGACGCTCTGGTCGCAGGCATCGGTGATTGAGGGAGCTGTTCATCGTGCAGTTTGCACGACGCGGTCATCGGAGAGAGAGTTGGCACGCCGGCCGTCGCCATCATGACGACCAAATTTGTGAGCGCCGCGGAGCTCATGGCTCGCGTGCTCGGGGCCGACGGCTATCCGTTCGTCATCATCGAGCACCCCATCTCAAGTGCCTCATCCCTCACGCTCGCCCAGTGGGCGCGCAAGGCGGTGGATGAGGGCGCGGCGTTGCTGACCAGCATCACGCGGTGACGTCTTCGAGGAGGCGTTCTCTTCGGCTGCTAGCCGTCGAGCCGGACGAGGAACTTCTGCTCCCCGTCGAGCACCAGCTCATCGCGCTGGTTGTGGATAGAGGACGCCAAGGTGACAACTCCGGTCGTACGCTGGCGCCGGAGCCCGGTTACTGTGAGCATGGGATACAGGGTGTCACCGACATACACCGGTTTGAGGAATCGGCTCGACTGCTCGAGAAAACCGATCAGCGTCTCACCCATGACGTGCGGGAAGAGACCGGCCCCGGGCGCCGTAAACAGGAGCACCTGGAACCCGTGGGCGATCCGCTCCGGGTGCCCGTGGGTTCGGCAGTACTCGACGTCGTAGTGAATCGGATGGTTGTCGGCGGACGCCATCTGAAAAGCGGCGAACGTGCTCTCGTTCATCGTCCGACTCGGGATCGGGAACCGTTCGCCCACCTCCAGCGTGTCGAAGGATCGCGCGGGCACCAGTCGGTGCATGGTGTGATCAAAACCGTCCACTCGCTTCTCCCAGCGTGCCTGTCCTCACCAGTTGTTCGGCTACTCGGGACCACCCGGGTTCTCCGCGGCGCGTTGCAGGATTTCCTCATACCGTGTATCCGCCTCATCGATACGCGACCGAAGCCGGTCGCGCTGGCGGGGCCAGTGCTCCTCGAGTAATGCTCGCGTTTCCCATGGTTCGAGGTCGCCCCCGGGCTCAATGGGAATCGATAGCAGGTCATCGAGCTGATTCCGTTGATAAGCGACGAGCTCGGGTACCGCTTCTTTCTTCCACGTGGGTTGTTCATTCACGACAACGTAGATGGGAGCGCTGTGCGCGACGATCATGTTGCGCGGCTCTTGACGTGCGCCCCAGGCGCGCAGGGCGATCCACATGCTCCGGTTGGCGGCCAGCTCAGTGTGCAGGGTGACACTCGTGCCGCTCGCGAATTCGGTTGCCTCGACATCTCCGAGGACGACCAGCTCAAGTCGCTCAAGTCGGTCAATGTCTGGGTTCAGGCGGGCACGAGCGGTGATCTCGAGAGGCGTCCCACGCTCCACCCGCAGCTCAGCCCCCATCTCTTGGTCGTTGATCGTGAGCTGGAGAAAGGGGCCGTTGCTCACATAGACCCGACCCGTCTTGAACCCGGCGAACCAGGCGTCGGCATCAAAGGCCGTATCGACTCTCACGTAGGTTCGCTCGACGCCGGGGAGTGTCGGCCCGAAGTACGGAAAGTCGGCGCCGGCCACCGGGAGTACGCGATATCCAAGATTGAGAAAGCTGTACCACACCTCGGTCAACAGACGACCACCCTGAAGTACCTCGATAAAGTCGACGATGCCGAACGGTACATCCAGGGCGAGACCACGGCGACCGTTGAACAGCTCCCCAAGGTGGGCGTACCCCGAGATACCACCTTGCTGCCGCAGTTCCTCGAACACGCGATGATAGAGGAAGTAGACATCGGGATCGAGGTGTCGTGGTTGCTGGACGTTGTGGTGGATCGTGTGACCCCGGTGGACCGTCCGCGGGTCCTCCTGGCCGGACACGAGGATGTGACGGTCACGCGTGAATCGGCCCGCCCGTCCCCAGGCCGGCTGCTGGAAGTGGGTGCCGGCGATGTTCCCCATTTCGAGCAGGTTGGCCACGTGAAGATCTTCTGCCGCGACTTGACCCCACACGTTCAGATCGTCGGCATGTTCACGATACAGGTGGACATGCGAATCACCGGAGAACCAGCCTGTGGTCGGCAGATCCGCGAAACGGTGTAGCGCGACCGTGGCCTCATGAGTTTGGTCGGCTCGAATGTTGATGGTGCGTTGTACGGCGCGATACTCGGGTCCCCTCATCACGACGAGCTCGTACGTCCCGACCGGTAGGCGGGTTTCGTAGACGCCGGTGACGTAGAAGGCGAGTCGATGGTCCGACGGCCACGGTGTGCGCCCGTTGACCCACACCAGCTGTACTTCATCGGTGAACCGGTGGATCACCAGGGCCTGGTCGGAGGGTAACGGCGCCCGACCGGTTGTGTCATACACCCCAACCCGAGCGGGAACGGGGCGACCAGTTTCGGCGTCATACACCGCGAGCCGGAGACGCCCGAACCCGGCGGGGACGGGTGTCGTCTCACTACGTTCCAGCGTCATCCCGCACAGCGCGATGCCGTCCCGTCCACCGATCGCCAGGTCGGTCCTCTGGATACCCTGCCCGGCGAACCGCGCGCGGTCCAGCGTGAGGCTGAGCTCGTGAAACCCCTCCTGTGCTGCCGGCACGATCTCGTTGGCGACCCCGAACCCATTGCCACCGTTTTGGTCCCAACCCACGACGAACGGTCCCGTGAGCGCTCCGGCGTAGGTGAGTGTTAGCTCGACCGGTTCGTCAATGTCATAGGCGTACCCATCGTCGATATCAAACGCGACCAGGGGGCCGACGACACACGAGCGACCGTCGATGGTTCGCGTCTCGCTCGGGTCCCGAGAACCAGGCACGCCCAGCTCGGATCGTCCTGCCGCGATGACGCGAGTGACCCGGTCCTGTGGCCAGTCGAGCTCCTCGACATACCGTGCTTCGCTTCCATGTCCGATCGCATCATGCGTCGTGCCGAGAGTGACAAGACACGTGACAAGACCAAACACGCTGGCCGGCGACGTCTTGCGAGGGAGTGTCATTTTGGTGTCTCCGGAACCAATCGATCATACCTTTCGGTCGAGATGGAGCGAGATCTCGCCCGGCGCGGATCACGTGGATCCTCATGGTGCGAATGGTGCGACCCGGCGGGCAGACACGGCGCGCGCCTCAACCAGCGCGGTGAACCTCAGCCCGTTCCTGTCGTGGTCGGTCAGTCTGCCTCCTTTGACTCGAGGCGTGCGAGACGACGCTCGATCTCGAGTAACTTGTGCAAGATGAGGATGTGCGTCTTCTTCGCGTCGATACCCACCGGGCTCGCATCGCTTCCGATCAGTTGTTCGATCTCGTTGTACCGGCTGGTTGGAATCTCTATCTCCATGGATGGCTCGCTTTCTAGCCCAAGGCTCGGGTCA
>JAYZGM010000062.1:0-5716 GCA_036336225.1 Acidobacteriota bacterium
CTGACATCGGTTGGAAGGGGCGCGGCGTGTGGGCAAACTACGGGACCAATTTCAATTGGCACACGGAAGGCGGCAAGGGGACCACCAGCAAAATGGTGAAGTTTCAAGTGCGGCCAAACCCGCTGGCTCGGTAGGCGCGAGGGCGATCAGATCACCCCTTCACTCTATGCCAAACGCTATCGACAAGCTTGCGGCCGAATATGCTAGTGTCCTGATGCTCTTGGTTCTGTGGGGCGACAGGACGCGTTTCAACAGGTCAGCAATACAGCCTTCATACGGTGGTTTGAGTCGTCTCGTATTCGTCTCATCGAGCATCCGGCGATTTCGGACCTATTGCAGTGCTAGGGTGTCGTTCCGATTCTGGCATCGGTGTGTTGCAGTAATCGACGATAGCTTCGGTATCCAGGTACGGTGCACATTGGTTCTCGTGTGGCGAAATTCGGGAACACCAGCTTGAGTCTTAAACATGCCATTGTCAGCGAGGAGCAAGACTGGCGTCCGAGGGCCACTCGGGGATTGACTGCTTTGACTACAAGATTCGGCGCCTACGCGATTCTCGGGGAAGTTGCGGAATGCGATCGAACAGACACACGGGCCAATAGTCTCTCCTAACGGATATCAATAGACAGATATCAGAAGGCACGACTCGGCAGCGTTTATGGAGATGCGCCGCGAGGCCCGGCGTTGTCTTCCGATGACGCACGTGCGGCCTTTGGCGTGCCCCGCGTAGACCGTGAGCGGTCGGTACTCTTGTCCACGTCGGACTTCATAAGTGAAGCCCACAGACTCGGCCGCGCACTGCGGCGCACCGCTTGGGCGGGTGTAAGCTCACCACTTGTCTCGCGGTCAGCGCGAGACAGCTCAGGTCGTCCGAGGCGACCTTCCTCGATCGAAAGGACATCACCGTGCGAGCTATCGTCTCTCGTTCACTCATCCTTGCCGTCTGCACCGCGCTGTCGGCCTGCGCTCCGGAGCCGGCTTCGAATGCGGGACCGATGTCGTCGGCGGGTAGTGGTGGCAGCGCACCTGAGACCGAGGAGCAAAAGATTCTCAACGCGTTAGGTCAGGCATTGGGTCAGAATGTCTTGCCCGCCGGTCTATCGGCGGAGGAGTTTGCATTCGTCCGACGTGGTCTCGAAGACGCGGTGCTCGGGCGGGATCCCCTCGTGGAGCTGAGCGAGTACGGGCCGCAGATACAGGGCTTCGTGGAGGAGCGCGTGGCGGGCGCGGCAGAAGGTGAGCTGACACTCGCGACGGCATTTGTAGAAGAACAGGCTGGCGTCGACGGCGTGGAGCGCACCGAGTCCGGCATCGTCATCCAGCCGATGACCGCGGGTAATGGGCCGAGTCCAAGCGCAGACGATACTGTACGGGTGCACTATCACGGCACGCTCCGTGATGGCACGGTCTTCGACAGTTCGATTGACCGAGGCGAGCCAGCCACCTTCCCCTTGGGCGGGGTGATCCCGTGTTGGACCGAGGGGTTGCAGCGGCTGAATGTTGGTGGCAAGAGTCGGCTCATCTGTCCTCCCGACCTGGCGTACGGCCCAGCGGGTCGCCCCGGTATCCCCGGAAACGCGGCGCTGGTCTTCGAGGTTGAGCTTCTGGAGATCGTGCAGGACTAGCCTGATCTGTCGGCCGCGTTCCGCGACGACCCCAAATCGCAAAGCTGTCGATCGGATGGCGCAGGGTCTGCGCTAAGTAAGGGAACGTTTGCCTCGGCGTCGGCGTCTTCGAAAGTGATGGGCGCGTCCCCGGTCGCTTTGGCTCGACGATGTCTGAGCGGCCAGATTGGGGGAGGATAACAGGGAACGGTCGTTCATTGACGGGACGTTACGGCGTGAAGCATGCTGATTTTGCGGTCCAGAACGTTGAAGTAGATCTCGCGACCGCCCGTTGAATATGTTGCATGACCTAATTTAAAGATATTGGCGAATGACCAAATAGGTCAGTTAAGTCAGTTAAGAATGGGCCATTTGATAAAATAGGTCGTATAACATATTTCGTGAGGCCCTCTGGATGAGTGCTCGCACAGGAGACTCGCGAGCGAACACCGTCCGAAATTCTGTTGCGTAGCCATGGAGGCGACGGTAGGATGGACTCTCTACAGGAGTGGCCGACATGGCAATGACAAGAACCCAACGGGAATCGGGAATACCCCGCCGCCAAGCCTCGACTCTTCGTGACCAGGACATCAGGACCGTTCAGGTTGACCGCCGGTCGTTTCTGGCGAAGGCCGTGGCCGCGGGTTCGGTGGGCCTCGGCGCTGCGATGACGGCCGCGTGTCCGAGTGGAGGTGACACGACCGATTCAGACAGCGAGGAGTAGCGTCTCGTTTGCACGCCGTTTCGCATCTTGACACCGTGACACGTTGCCGTATAATGCTGTTGGGCGCTAGGTCAAGCCCATCCTTCCAACCATCGGCTTCCCAGGGCCGGTAAAACAAGAGATTGTTGTGCGCCCTCGTGCGGTGCACACGGCGTTTGAGGAGTGGGGTACGGGTGATATACCCGTTCGTATGGCTTCTCGGACGGAGTTCGCGGTTACTTTAGACCGCGGTGAGAGCCCTGGGTGCACAATCGGCTTCGCAGAAGCCGTCTTACAACGTTTCAGCCAACCCACAGAGCCTTGTTGACGTTTGCCTCGCCGGCGTACGTTGGCTCTTTACATGATGTGTCTCATTTTTATGACGGAACCGATGATCGACCTATCGTGGCACGCCAGTCACATGAGGAGGAAGTCATGCTAATTCAGAAGGGAATACGAACCCGTATGACCAGACCGACCCTGACGTGGTCGGCGGCCTTTCTGGTGGGGCTGGTTGTCGTGGGGTATCAGGTCGCTGTGGGGGCAGCAGATACCTACCGCTGGGTGGGAGAGTTGGTCTCTCTAGATGATGACGCGACCGCGGTGACCGTGACCGCACGTGTTATTTCGCGCGAGGCGTTGGCTGACCTCACCGCGTTTGAGCCAGGTGATTCCGTCCTTATTGCCTGGTCAGGCACGAACACACTTGCGGACGGTATCTCCGGTATTTCGGTGGACGACGGGGCTGGGCTCTCTACGAGCGACGATTTTCGACTGCGCGCTACCTTCGTCGATGCGGACACGACACGTCAATCGATGACATTCTCGGTCACTGGGCCCACAAGTGCTCTGTCCGGGCTGCAGGCTTCGACACCCGGTACCTGGGCCACGGTCACTTCTCCGCATCGACCAGCGCACGGACCGGCCTCGATCGTTGCGGTTGATGCCTACAGCGCCACCCGTCATCGCTCGGCGGGGTCTCGCCCGGCCGATGATGAGACCTATAGCTGGCAGGGCGAGTTGGTTTCCCTTGGCCATTCGGACGACCGGCTCACCATCCGGTCGAGGGTCGTCTCCGCGGCTGGTGTTGCGGCGGCGGCCGATATGCACCCAGGCGACAACATACTTGTTACCTGGTCAGGGTTCGAAGACCGAGCTGATGGCATCCGGTCGGTGGCCCTTGCCAACGATTCAGGGTTGTGGGGGAGCGACCGTTTCCTCCTAGAAGCCGAGTTCGTGGGAATGGCTGGTCAGTATCTGACATACGCGGTCGAGCTCCCGACCGATAGTGTGGCCGAGGTCCGCACGATGGCGGCTGGCACCTGGGCCACGGCCACGTCACCACACCGACCGTTACACGGCACGGCTCCGGTCACCACGGTTGCCGCCTATGCGGGCCAGACTGACAGCGTGCAAGCGGCTGGTGGCAGCTATCGCTGGCACGGCGAGCTGATCTCGCTCGATACCTCCGGAACCGCCCTCACCATGAAATCGCGGATCGTCTCGGCCGACGGCGCCGCTGAGGTGGCCGGGCTCGACACCGGGGACCCCATCGTGATCACATGGTCGGGGTTTGAGGATCGGGCCAATGGCATCCGGTCCATCCAGCCGGATTCCGGTCTCTGGGGTGGCGACCGCTTTCTCCTTGAAGCCACCTTCGTCGGCACCGACCCGGGTCGGCAGTATCTGACGTTCCAGGTCGAGCCTCCCGCCGAGACCGTGTCCTCGCTGCGTGCGCTCACCGCCGGTGAGTGGGCGACCGTTACCACCAGTCACCGGCCCGATACCGGGGCGGTGGAGCAGATTCAGGCGTATGCGCCATCGCGGACACCGGAGTTCGCCGGTGCCGCACCCGCGGCCGACGACACGTATCACTGGCACGGGGAGCTCGTCTCTCTCGACGACGCGGGCGAGGCACTCACGGTGCGTTCCCGCATGGTCTCGTCCGATGCGCTGAGCCACGTCGGCCAGCTTGCCAACGGCGATGACATCGTCATCACCTGGTCCGGATTCGAAGACCGGGCAGACGGCATCCGTGCCGTGGCCCGCGACGACCAGTCCGGGCTTTGGGGCAGTGACCGGTTCGTCCTGCAGGCTGAGTTCGTGGCGACCGAGGGGCAGTATCTGACGTTCTCCGTTGAGCCGCCCGCCAGTGATGTCATCGCGTTGCGCGCGCTGACCAGCGGGGCGTGGGCCACGGTGACCTCACCGCATCGTCCGGTGACCGCCGCCGACGCCGTGATGGCGGTTCGCGCCTACGTGCCACAGCCGTCGCGGCTGGCTGGCAGAGCGCCCGATGCTGGCGAGACGTATCGCTGGTATGGCGAGCTGGTGGCCCTGGAGGCCGCGTCCGGGTTGATGACGGTCAAGTCGAGAGTCGTGTCTCGTGAGGGAACCGCGTCGGCCTCAGACCTGAATGCTGGCGACGCCATCGTCATCACGTGGTCCGGGTTCGACGACCGCGCAAATGGAGTGCGGGCGGTCGCGGCCGACAACGGGTCTGGGTTGTGGGGGAGCGACCGTTTTCTGCTCCAGGCCGACTTTGTCGAGATGGATCCCGGTGGCCGGTATCTGACCTTCACGGTTGAACCGCCGGCTGACAGTGTTCGGATGACGCGCGAATTGGAAGCCGGCGATTGGGCGATCGTCACTTCACCGCATCGCCCCATGGCGGGCGTCGAGTCGGTGTCCATCATCGATGCGTATGATCCGGCGCTCCGCGCCAGACGGTATGTCTGGAGCGCAGAGCTGGTTGCCCTCGACGCCGCCCAGTCGATGGTCGTGGCCTCGGCGCCGGTCGAGGAACACGTGTTTCGCTATGTCAACCGGTTTAGCGAGGGGGACGAGGTCGTTCTCATCTGGACTCCCGGTGAGCAGGATCAGGTCGAAGCGATTCGCTACCTTGAGCTGAAGGAGCAATCTACTCTCGAGCATGGCTATGTGTTGCCGGTCGAGTTCGTGGCGGCCGACGAGGAGAACCATCGGATGACGTTGAAGACCAAGGTGCCGTCACGCGCAGTCACAGGGCTCGCGGATGCCTCGCCCGGAGACTGGATTAAAGTGATGTCGCTCTTCGACCAGTCGGGCGACACCGCGGCCATCATGGCGGTCGAATCGTCGAATGACGAAGTAGAGTAGACCAGCGCGTTCAGGTCGTTCCGGACCAGACCCCGCACAGCGGTAACCCCGCTGTTGCGGGGGTTGGTCTGTCTGGCGGTGGCTTAACGCATACCTGCGTCCTCGCGTCTGCGCACGTTCTGGGGTTTACCCACGTTCTCGGATGAACGTGCCTTGTTGCAGCTCTGAGAACGCCTGATGAAGCTCTTCTTGCGTGTTCATCACAATCGGTCCATGCCAGGCGACCGGCTCCTCGAGCGGGTGTCCAGAGACCAGCAGAAAACGGACTCCG